>CAYVRL010000032.1:0-11494 GCA_964454065.1 uncultured Planctomycetales bacterium
GCCTGCATTCGCTGTGGCCGTTGCGTGATCGCCTGTCCCAGCGACGTTCTCCATCTCGCTGGTCCCGCCGCGGGCTTGGCGAACGGAACCCCGTTCCTGCTCGCTCGTCGTCGACCCTGCAATCTTTGCGAGGGCTACGAGGATCTGCGGTGCATCGCGGAATGCCCCACTCAAGCCCTTGCCTGGCCCCGAGAACTCGCCGATCGGCCGCTCCCTGAGAAGATCGTCGAGATCGAGATGGGGGTGGCGGTCATCGACCCCGACCGTTGTCTGGCCTGGAACGACCAGATCTGCCGGTCCTGTTGGCATGCCTGTCCCTTTCCGGATTCCGCGATCCTCTTGGACGAGCTGGGGCGGGCGGTCGTGGTTCCCGAGCATTGCATCGGTTGCGGGCTCTGCGAATACGCCTGCTTGACGGAACCCACCTCCATTCACGTGGTGCCCGAAGGAGTCGAGCTCTGATGTCTGCCCCTCGGCGCTGGAAATGGAAGCTGGCGCGTCGTTCGAGCGCCTTGCTCTTCCTCGCCCTGCTCTCCGCCGGCGCCGCGGGGGCCCAACACTTCGCCCTGGGGGGGATGACGGCCGTGGATTGGTTCGGTGTCCTCCATTTGGTGGATCCTCTGGCGGCCCTGGAGAATTTGCTCGCCCGCCGCGAATTCCAGGGCGGAGTGTTGCTCGGAGCGGGGCTCCTGATCGCCTTCGCGGCCCTCTTCGCGGGACGCGCCTTCTGCGCCTGGATCTGTCCCCTGGGCTTGTTGTTGGATCTCGAGGACTCCCTGCGCAAACGCTTCCGTCCCCACGCGCGATACGCATTCCGTGGCCCTCGTGCCCTCAAGTACTGGTTGCTGCTCTTCGTGCTGGTGCTTTCCCTCAGCGCCGGGATTCCCCTTTTCCAGACCCTCTCCCCGATCAACGTCCTCAGCTGGCTGGCTCTCTATTCCGCCGCGGAACCGGGAAGTCGAGTCCTCCTGGGGAGCATGCCCCTGCTTCTGCTCGTGGGACTCGAGTGGTGGCTCCCCCGCTTCTGGTGCCGCATCCTCTGTCCTCTGGGGGCGTTCTATTCCTGGGTCGGGCGCTGGGGCCGATGGCGGATTCGAATCGTTGCTTCGCCGGGGCAGGCCCTCGCTTGTCGGCGTTGCAGTCGCGCCTGCGCGATGGGGATCGCGGTGATGGAAGACCATGTGCTGAAGGGAGAATCCAGCATCGACGACCCAGAATGCACTCGTTGCGGAGACTGCGTGGAGTGTTGTCCTGAAGGTCGTCTGCGCGAGAGCTATCCCTGCTGATCTCCGGGTTCGGCGAGCACCCGCCGCGCTTCTTCGCGATCCTCTTCCCGGACTTGCAGACGGATCTTGCACCCGTTCGCGACCAGACCGTTCACCGCGTCGATCGGGTCTCCTCCCGGCTCGAGGGAATGTCCTTCCGATCCAGCCGCAGTTCGGAGACGGCTCACGAGGCGGCCACCCGCACGGAGCCCAGGGGCAAGAGCCGGGTGGTTTCCCGGGCAAAGCCGCGAGAGGCGAGTTCCCGCAGATCTCGGAGCGTTTCCAGGGAATGACAATGGGAACGCAGCTTCGCGGAGCCCGGCAGACCGTGAAAGAAATCGCTCGCCATGCGTCTCATGATCCGGATGCCCCGCCGTTCTCCGTGGAGAGCACAGATCTCGGTTCCCAGCTCCAGGAGCAGCGCGGCGCGTTCGGGAAGCTCGGGAGTCGGCGGGGGAGGGGCGCCCTCGGCCCAGGCCCGGAGTTCGGCGAAGAACCAAGGTCGTCCGAGCGCGCCGCGTCCCACCGCGATCCCCGCCACTCCCGTTGCCGCGAGTTCACGGGCATGCTCGAGATCCACCACGTCGCCGTTTCCGATCACCGGGATGGAGACCTGGGCCACCACTTCCCCGATCAGGTCGTAATCGGCTTCCCCCCGATAGCCTTGCTCCCGGGTTCGCCCGTGCACGGTCAGGAGCTGGGCGCCGGCTGCTTCCATGCACCGCGCGAACTCCGGGGCGTTTCGATTCTCCTCGTCCCAACCCGTTCGGATCTTGACCGTGATCGGCAGGTGAGAGGCCGCCGCCATCGCCGACACGCATCGGGCAGCGAGTGTGGGTTCCCGCAAGAGAGCGCTGCCCCCGCCGCCCCCCGTGATCTTCGGAACCGGGCAACCGATGTTGAGGTCCACCGCGTCGAAACCCAGGTCGGCGATTCGCCGGACCGCATCCGCGAGCAGTTGGGCCTCGGCACCGAAGACCTGGGCGGCGATCGGCCGTTCCTCCTCGTCCCGAGCCAGCAGGGAATGGGTCTTCTGGTCCCCATGGATCAGAGCCTTGGCCGAAACCATTTCGGTGGTGGTCAGTTCCGCGCCGAAACGGCGACAGAGGCGTCGATAAGCTAGGTTCGTGTTGCCCGCCATCGGCGCCAGGGCGAGCCCATGGGGTACCCGGTGGCCTCCGAGCTGGAAACCGAGTCGCGTCCCATCGCTAGCTGCACGTACCATGAACAGGGAATTCTACCCGTTGCCCGCTTCGACCGCACTCGCGCTGCTCCTGGGCGGTTTGCTTTCCGCTTGCGGGGGAGAGGGCGCCGCCCCCGCCGCGGCGGCCTCGCATGCCGAGGTCCCCGCGCCCCTGGATTCCAGCCAGGAATCCGACTCGGCACCCGGTTTCCCTCCCCCCGGCCCTTTCCAGCCCTTTCGTGCTCCCAAGGACGGCGACCTGTGGCCCGATTTCGTCCACCACCTGATTTCCACTTCACGGAAAGGGCTTCATTTCACCTTGGAACGTTTCGATGGGGCTGGTCCCGAAGTCGCCGCGCTCCTGGTTCCCGAAATCCGTTCCCGGCTCCATGACCCACAAGCCTGGACCGCCCTCCACAACTTGATCCAAGCGCTCCGTCGTACCGGTGCTCGTGAGCAGGGGGATCTGTTGCTGGAGATCCTCCGCGAAGCCGCGACCCCGGTCGTCCGCAGTGCCGCGGCCGACGCCCTGGGGGAACTCGGAACCCCCGCTCAGGTTCCGGGCATGATCGCGGTCTTCGGACAGGATACGCAGATCGCGCCTCGGATCCGCATCATCCAGGCCTTGGGCAAGATCGGGGGAGAGCGGGCCGCGCGCTTCCTGGAGCATCAGTTCCGAGCCTGGCTTGCGACTTCCCCTGCCTCGGGAAACTATGGCAATGCCCTCTGGGCGAGTCTGCTCGAACTGGAGGATGCGCAAGCTGCCTCCCGGCTGGCCGCCTTGGATGCACTCCTACCTCGCCCCTTTCACGCCCAAGCCCTGCGTCGTCGCGCGGAACTGGGCGAAAGAGGGCTGGAGGAACCCCTTCGGGCCTTGCTCGATCCGGAGACCACCCCCAACGCCCAGACGCGGACCTTCGCCCTCGAAGGGCTGACCTTCCTCGCGGACTGGGAAGGGGTGCTTCGTGCCACCGAGGATCCGGTCCCGTCCGTGGTTCGAAGCGCGATCCAGGCCTTGCGCCATCCCAAGGCCGTGGCCGTGGATGCGGGTCGTGGTCGACTGGTGGAACTCGCCCAATCGACGGATCCGAACCTCGCCACTGCCGCCCTGCAGGCTTTGATCGATCGCGGGGATCGGAGCATGCTGGAACCGTGGTTGCAACGGGCCGCGGGATACCCGACGGCTCCGGGATCCGTGACCGCGATCCGTTTCCTCCGCAATCGACAGATCGCGGACCCGCGTACCCTCCCGATCCTCTTGAACTGCTGGCGGAACTGCGACCCCTCGGAGAAGATCGATCTGCTGCGGGTCTTCGGGATGATGGCGGACGAGCGCGCGGTTCCCCTGATGAACCGTACGCTGGGCGATTCCTCGCTGCCGCCGCCTCTCCGCGCGATGGCTGCCACGCAACTCGGCAACCTGGGACCGGCTGGAACACGAGGGCTCCTCCAGACCCTGGACCAGGATCCTCCGCTCGAGGTGGGCACCGCCATCGTCGATGCCCTGGCCCGTCTCGCCGAGGAGGACCCCGTGGCCCGCGAACGTCTGCGTGCGCTCCCCGGAGACCGTGCGGCTCCGGACGCGATCCGACGACAGGCCATCGACGACCTCCCCCTCGCCTTGGGCTTGGATGCCTATGGGCCCTTGCTGGCCGCGCGAGACGGCGCCCGGCGCTCGGACGTCCGCGCCTATCTGGATGCGATCCTCAGGCGGTACTTCTGAGTCCGGATCATTCGGGAGGGAAGGCCCGGGCCAACAGGACACCCAGCCCCATCACCAGGAGCGCCCCGGCCGCCGCGGGGGCGGCGGGGGTGCCGAGCAAGGCCAGTGCGGGGACGCCGGGAGCCGCCAGCAGTCCTCTTCGCACCGCGCTCTGGACCCGCTTCGCTTCCCAACGGAGGTGACGATCGGGAAGGGCCGGAAGTACCGTCCAGAGGGCGAAGAGTAACGCCCCGGCTCCCAGCGAGGGGCTGGAACCGTTCCCCTGGAAGAGCAGGAACGGAGTGAGGGCGCTCATCAACACGAAGGACAGGGCCCGCATCCCCGAGACCCCACTTTCCTCGTGAGTCGCGAGGCGGGAAAGGAAGAGGAAGTAACACGCGTAGACCGCGGCCGGCCAGAGCAGGACGGGGTCTCGGGAGAGCGAGGCGATTCCCGCCGCCAGCAGACTGGCGCCCCGGGCCACCGCGAGCAGGATCGGTCCCATTCCCCGGCGCAGCACGGGCCCACCGAAATCGTAGAGCAGGATCACCACCGCGAGGAGACCGAGGAGTTCCTGCGTGGGGCGAGGGAGGCTGACCAGGGCCAATCCAAGGGCCGCGAACAGCAGCAGGAGTCCCACCACCAGGGCGGCGGGGGGCGGAACCGCGCCCGAGGGCAGAGGGCGGCGGGAGCGGTGACGGGCATCGATCCCGCGATCGGCGAAATCGTTCAGGATCATGCCCGCGTGGTAGAGGAGCAGGACCGCCGCCAGGGTGAGGGCCCATTCTCCATCGAAGGGCCGGGCGGCGATCAGGGCGCCGGCGCAGAGATCCCAGACCACGGTGGGGGCGAGAGCGATCCGGGCGAGCCGTAGCCAGGCGCGGAGGCGCATCAACGGGTCAAACGGAGGATGTCCTGGAAGGTGACGAAGAAGATCAAACTCAGGATCACCGCTACGCCGACCAGATTGAACCACGCCTGAGTGCGATCGCTCAAGGGGCGGCCGCGCACCTTCTCGATCAAGACGAAGAGCAAGTGTCCGCCGTCCAGGGCCGGGATCGGCAGGAGGTTCAGGACTCCGAGATGGATCGAGATCATCGCCAGGAAGAAGAACAGGGGCACGAGGCCCTCGGCGGCGAAACTATGGGTGAGTTGCCCGATGGTGATGATGCCTCCCAGATTGTTCGAGGACACCGAGCCCTTCGCCATGCCGCGCAAGGTGCCGCCGATCTCCTGGACCATGCCCCGTGCTTCCGCCAAGCCCATGGACACCGCCTCCAGCACGTTCTTGCTGCGGACGACTTCCTGCCAGCTCCTCAAACCGAAGCCCCAGATGGGTTGTGGAAGGGGGCGGGGGAGGACCGAGAGCTCCACGGGGATCTCCTCGCCTTCGTGCAGGACCAAGAAGGAAAGCGCTTGGCCCGCGGGCTGGGCCCGGATCCGTCGCGCCAGACCCGCGAGATCTCGAACCGGTTCCTGTTCCACCCGGAGGAGCAGATCCCCCTCGCGGATTCCCGCCTCGGCGGCGGGTCCCCGCGGGATGATCGCGGCCCGGAAGGAGTCTCCGCCGTCCAACCAGAGCTGGGACAGGACGGTTTGGGGGGACATGCGGTGGAACGGGGGAAGTTGGATGTGAACGCCGTCCCGTTCCACCTCCAGACGAAGTTCGCCGCGGGAACGGAGGCAAGCGACGGCCAGGTCCTCGGTACGCTGGACCCAGGCATCGTTGGCGCGGAGAATGCGATCGCCGGGTTGCAAGGCATCGGCGAAGGGGCCGGGTCGGACTTCGTGGACCACGTCCAATTCCCGGCGGATCCCGATCTGGGCTGGGGCTTCCGGAGCCGGGGTTCGTGGAGGGAGGGAGACCTCCTTCGAGCGACCCTCCCGATCCTCGACGCGCAGGGTGATTCCTCCTCCGGCCATCAGGGCCTGCTCCAGGAGCAGACGCGCCTCGAGGGGGCGGTGGACGGGAATGCCATCCACCGCGGTCAGCCGGTCCCCCGAACGCAACCCAGCCACCTGGGCGGCGCCTTCCGCCGCGACTTCCAGGCGCAGGGCGGGGTCGATCATGGCCGGGGCCACGCCGATGCGGCGGAAACCGACCTCGGGATCGTAGCTGGCCTCGACCTGGACATGGCGGACCGCACCCTCCGGGGTTTCGATCCCGATGTCCAGGCTCGGGGTGTCGTCCAAGGCCACCGAGGCGGCGAAGGTCCGAAAGGCCCGAACCACCCTGCCGTTGACGCTGGCCAAACGGTCGCCCTCCTGCAGGCCGGCGTGCCACGCGGGGCTGCCCGCCTCCACCGCACCGATCACCGGGGCTTCGAAGGGGACCCCGATGCGGAACAGGATCGGGATGACGACCAGGGCGAACAGGAAGTTCATCAGGATGCCGCCCGCGAAGATCAGGAAGCGCCACCCGGGACCGGCCGCCCCGAGTTCGCCGGGGCGCGGGGGGTGGTCCATCATCTCCCCTGCGAGGCGCACGTAACCGCCGAGGGGCAACAACGAGAGACGGTAATCGGTGGCTCCGATCCGCTTGCCGAAGAGGCGGGGACCGAAACCCAGCGAGAAGACCTCGACGCGGACTCCGGCGATGCGGGCGGCCAGGTAGTGGCCGGCCTCGTGCACGAAGAGGATCAAGCCGATACCGAGGAAGGTGAGGATCAGGGCCACGGGATCAGCGTAGGACGGAGCACTGTTCCCGCGCATAGGCCCGGGCCCGTTGGTCGGCGGAATACACTGCGGGTAGATCGTGGGCAGGAAGGTTTCCCAAGGCGTCCAGGGCAGCGGCGCAGAGGGGCACGATGTCCGAGTAGGACAAGCGGCCGGAGAGGAAGGCTTCCACCGCGACCTCGTCGGCGGCGTTGAGGACCGCGCCCGCGGCCCCTCCCAGGTCGGCGGCCCGGAAGCCCAGGGAGAGGGCGGGGTAACGAGATGGATCCGGTTCCTCGAAGCTCAAGTTGGAGAAGAGCTTGGCATCGAAACCCCGCAGGGGAGAACGCTCGCGGAAGGGGCCGTGGAGGGCGTAGTGGATCGGGAAGGCCATGTCCGGGGGGCCGAGTTGGGCGAGCATGGATCCGTCCACGAACTCGACCATGGAATGGACCACCGACTGGCGGTGGATCAGCACTCGGATATCGCGAGCCGGGATCCCGAAGAGACATTGTGCTTCGAGGATTTCGAAGGCCTTGTTCATCATGGTCGCGGAGTCGACGGTGATGCGGGGTCCCATGGACCAGTTGGGGTGGGCGAGAGCCTCTTCCGGGGTCACCGTGGAAAGTTCCTCCACCGGCCGGTCGCGCAGGGCCCCTCCCGAGGCGGTCAAATACAAATGGCGGACTTCCGCGGCGGTCCGGCCGTGTAGGCATTGTTGGATCGCGGAGTGTTCGGAATCGACCGGCAGGAGAGCGGCGCCGGTGGTGGTCGCGATCGTGGTCAGGAGTTCCCCGGCGAGTACCAGGGATTCCTTGTTGGCGAGGGCCAGATCGCGTCCCGCGCGCAAGACCGCTTCGCTGTAGGGGAGTCCCGCCGCCCCGACCACACCGTTCAGGCACAGGTCGTATCCCTCCCCGGCCGCGAGGAAGGAGAGGAGATCCTCCGCCTGGGAAGGAACTCCGGTCAGATAGCTGGCGCATCCCGGAAGAACGGCGGCGAGGCCATGCAGTTCTTCCGCTCGGGAGTGGGCGGAGAGAGCGACGACGACGAGCGGGGAATCGGCCTCGGCGAGCAGATCGAGAGTACGGCGGCCGATCGTCCCGGTCGCGCCGAGGATCGCCAGGCGGCGGGTGCGGACGGCCATGGTCCCTCAGGATACGGGCGGGGGAGGCGGGGAGAAAGCCGCTGCGGATCGTAGAATCCTCTCCATGAGTTCCCGACCGCCCAGCGAAGGCCTCCGCTACCGGGATGCCGGTGTCGACATCGATGCCGCCGAGGACGCTCTGGAGCGGGTGAAGCCGGCCATCCGCGCCACCTTCGGAGAGCGGGTGCTCGCCGACGTGGGCGCTTTCGGAGGCCTCTTCCGTGCCGACGATCTGGGGCACCGTCCGGTCCTCGTCGCCACCACCGACGGGGTGGGGACCAAGGTCCGGATCGCCTCCGCGGTCGGTCGCTACGACGGCGTCGGCCGGGATCTGGTCCAGCATTGCATCAACGACGCCCTGGTCCAGGGAGCACGGCCCCTCTTCTTCCTCGATTACGTCGGGGTCGGCGAACTGGACCCGGAAGTCGTGGCGGGCCTGGTGCGTGGTCTGGCGGCGGCCTGCCGCGACCACGGAGTGGCGCTGCTGGGGGGAGAGACCGCGGAAATGCCTGGAGTCTATCCCGAGGGAGAGTTCGACCTGGTTGGGACGCTGGTGGGAGTCGTGGAACGGGAACACGTCCTCGACGGCTCCCGGGTGGTTCCCGGCGACCGCTTGATCGGATTGGCTTCCTCCGGACTCCACACCAATGGCTATTCGCTGGCGCGGCGCATCGTCCGTGAACGCCTCGCTCTGGACTGGGGGGATCCCTTCCCCGGCGAGGATGGCGTGAGTGTCGCCGAAGTCCTGCTCCGGCCCCATCGTTGCTATCTGGAACTGCTTCAGCCGTTCCTCTTGGATTCGGATCTCCATGCCCTCGCCCATATCACCGGGGGTGGGGTACCCGGGAACCTGCCCCGCGTCCTCCACGGCCACGGAGCGCGGGTGCGACGCTCGGCGGTGCCGTCCCTGCCGGTCTTCGACGCGCTGGTGGCCGCCGGCGGGGTTGCGCCGGACGAAGCCTGGCGGGCCTTCAACATGGGGGTGGGCATGATCCTGGTGGTCTCTCCCTCGGCCGAAGCTCGGATCACGACCGCCCTGGCCGGGGCGGGGGAGTCCGCCTTCTCGATGGGCGAGGTGGTCGCGGAGGAAGGAGTGCAGTGGGTGGATTGATTCCGCTCTTGATTTGGTCCCTCGGTGTCCTCCTCGGGGCCCCGACCGCGCAAGGCACCACCCCCGCCCCGCGACCTCCGCGCAAGACGATGGAGCAGCAGCGGCTCCTACGGGCTCTCGACCGAGCCCTGGCCCTGCCTTCCCCCTTGGACCGGAGCGCCCGCTTTCGGATCTGGAGGATCGCTCGGCTGTTGGAACACGTAGCGGATCCCCGCGTGGGCCGGGCCTGGGAACGGCTCACCGAAGGCGGCCGGGATCGCGATCGAGCCAATCTCCTGCTCTTCCACCGGCGGGAACGTCCCGATGTCCCGCTGGGGGTGGAGGCCGATCCTCTTCCCGGACCCGAAACCACCGTGGAGCTGAGCCTGGCCTGGTGGGGCCAGCGCCGTTTCCGGGAATGCGCTGCCCTGCTGCGGCGCGCGGTTTCCACTTGGCCCGAGGAGGCCCGCTTCCGTGACAATCTGGCTTGGTTGGAAATGCGGTTGCCGAACGCGCGTGCGGCGGCGGGAGGGGACGAGCGTGCCGCTGCGCTCACCGCCCTGATCTTGCGGGGACCGTCGCCATGATCCTTTCCCTCCTCTTGCTCCTCCTGGCGCAGGGGACGCTTCCGGGCGCAGCCCCTCCCCCGGAGGAGCAGGATTCGCTCCTTCGCGCCGAGATCGGGAACTGGTTTCGTGCCCGCATCGCCGGGGATCCCGAGGCCCTGCGCGCCGCCCGTACGGCCCTGGTTCGGGAACTCGGCATTCCCGCCCATCGCCCCGGTACTCCGATCCTGGCGCAGGTTCCTCGTTGGCAGCGGATCCTCGAGGAGGGGCGCCCCTATCCCCGCCACGGAGGCGGAGAGTGGCTGCGCTTCCCGGGAGAGGATCGGGAGAAGGAGGATTGGTTGCGGATCCCCGAGGTCTACGCGCCCGAACGCTCCGCCGTTCCCCTGTTGGTGGTGATCCCGGGAGCATCCCATTCCGCCGAGGAAGTCCTGCGGGCTCTGCCTCCCGAGACCCCTCCCGAGGCGGCCTTGCTGGTTCCGGATCTCCGCGGACTCCCCGATCCCGCCCTGGATCCCGCCGCGCGCCGTGAACTGCTCCACGCCCTGGCCCACGCCTTTCGGGAGTTGCGGGTGGATCGGGACCGTCTCCTCCTGGTGGGATGGGGGAGTGCGGCCGCCACCGCCACCTATCTGGCCGCGATCCTTCCCCATTTCTTCTCCGCGGTGAGCTGGACCGGTGCCGAAGCCCATGCGGAGCTCCCCGCCGAGAACCTGGCTCTCTATGCGGAGGCCGCGGCCGCCGATTTCCCCTCCGCGGTTCGTTGGGTCTTCGCTCGAGCGCCCCGGAATCCGAATCCTCTCCACTTCTCCGCCCAGCTCCTCTCTCCGGGGGCGGGACGGGTCTATTGGGTGCAAGCGCTTCGTTTCGACCCGATGGGAACGACCGCGGAACCGGCGCGCATCGCCGTCCAGGTGGACCGGGAGAGCAATACCATCTCGATCCAGGGGAGGCACGTGGATGCGGTGGAGTTGTTCCTGAACGATGCGATCGTCGATCTGGACCGTCCCTTGGTCTTGATTCGAAACGGCCACTCCATCCGTTTTCGGGCTCGTCGAAGTCTGCGCACCGTCCTGGAGAATTTCGCCCTGAATCTGGACCCACGTGCTTTCTATTCCGCCGCGGTCCGCGACCTGGACCTCCCGCCCCCCACGACTCCATGAGCCCCCTTCCCGCGTGATTCTCTTCGCCGCGACCCTGGCCGGTTTCGCGACCCTTTCCCTGGAAATCCTCGGGGTCCATTGGTTGGCGCCGTGGTTCGGTACCTCCGCCTTGGTGTGGAGCAATCAGATCGGGGTGGTGCTCACGGCCATGGCGCTCGGTGCGGCGCTGGGAGGACGTGCCGCGCGTCAGGGGCGGCTTCCCTTGCGCTGGTCCGCACGGCTGCTCGGGAGCGCCGGCTTGCTTCTCGGGTTGGGGCTGCTGCTGCTCCCCCGTTTCAGTGCCTGGCTGTTGCCCGACGGGCTGCGCTTGGACGAGGCGGGCAGCCTGTTCCTCGGCGGATCCCTGAGCGCCGCCTTGCTCTTCTTCGCCCCGCCGGTCCTGCTCCTGGCCATGGTCGCACCGTTGCTGGTGGAAGCGCGCGCGAAGGAGCGGGGAGCCGGCCGCGCCGCCGGCGAGATCTCGGCTTGGGGTACCGTGGGATCCCTGGCGGGGGTTTTCTCGACCACGTTCTTCTGTTTGCCGGTCCTCGGACTGCGTTGGACCCTGATCCTCGTCGCGGCGGTCTTGTGCCTCGCGGCCTTGCTCCTGGATCGTGGGGCCCGGAAGGTCGCGGTCGGAGGGTGGTTGTTCCTGATCCTTCCCACCCTCGGTCCGGACGTCGCCGCGCGCGCCAACCTGCCCGATGCCGCTCCCGGGAGTTGCTCCGTGCTGGCGGTCCGGGA
>CAYVRL010000033.1:0-11266 GCA_964454065.1 uncultured Planctomycetales bacterium
GACGGCGTCGTGCGCGCAGGCGACGCCATGGTCTGGCTGCACCCCACGGCCGCAGCGGCCACGGCGCGCACCGAGGGGGACCCTGTCTTGGCGGGCGCCCGCGTGGAGAGCGGCGCCATCCGCGTGCTCGCTACGCGCGTCGGCCCGGAGCGCGCCTTGCTGCGCATGGCCCGCTTCGGCATGGACGGTGGGCGAGGCGCAGCGGCCTCGGCGCGCTTCGCCGGTCGCATCACCCGCTGGGGTGGACTCTTCGCCTTCGGCGCCGCCCTGAGCGGGCTGGCGCTGACGGGCACACCCGGCTTGGCGGGGCGCTTGGCCGCCGCCGCCGCGGTGCTTCTGGCGGCGCCCCTGTTGGCGGCGCGACGATCCGCAGAGCTGCCCCTCGAGGCCGCGGCCGCGGCGGCCGCCGAGCGAGGCATCATCTTCCGCGACGCCCTGGCCCTCGAGACGGCGGGCCACCTCAGCGTGGCCGCCCTCTCGGCCCGCGGCACGCTCACCACAGGCATGCCCACGGTGGTGGCTATCCACCCGATCTCGGAGACCAGCGCCGACGAGAACCTGGCCCTCGCTGCGGCCTGCGAGGCCTCCCTCGCTCAGCACCCCATCGCCCGGGCCCTGACGGCGCGCGCGCGCGAGATGAAGCTCACCCTACCCACCGTGCGGCGGGTGCTGCGGCAGCCCGGCCGCGGCGTCACCGCCGTGGGCCCCGGCGGAGAGCCCGTGGCCATCGGCAATCGCCAGCTGCTGCTCGAGCAAGGCGTCTCGGTGGCCGCCGCCGAGCCCGAGGCCGAGCTCGAGGAGGCGCGGGGCCACACCGCCCTCTTCATGGCCGTGGACGGCCGGGTGCGCGCCGTGCTCGCCTTGCGCGATCCGGTGCGCGCCGGTGCGCGAGGCGCCATCCAGCGGGTGCTCGATCTCGGGGTAGAGGTGGTGCTCCTCGGAGGCGACCATCGCTCGACCCTGGAGGCGCTGGCGACGCGCGTGGACATCACCCACGTGAAGGCCGACCTGACGCCCATGGAGCGAACCGCCGAGGTCGCACGCCTGGGAGACGCGGGGGGCTTGGTGGGGCTGGTCGGCGACCCGGCCCACGACGCCGCCGCCCTAGCCGAAGCCGACGTGCCCATCGTGCTGGGCGCAGCCGGTTCCCCCGCTGGCGACCACGCGGTCTCACTCACCACGCGTGACATCCGTGACGCGGCCGCGGCCATCTGGATCGCCCACGCCGCCCGCGATGGGGCCTGGCGCGGTGCCATCACCACCGTCGGAGTGGGCGGCCTGATGGTGACCGCTTCCTACCGATCCGGGCGCCGTGGCGAAAGGCTCCGCGGCGACCTCTGGGCCGCTTTCCGTCCCGGCGGCGGCGACCTGCGACTGGAACTCCGGACCCGCCTCGAAGTGCTCTATGGCCAGCGGACGCGGGCCCTGATCCGGCGGCTCTGGGAGGAAGCGGGTGGCCCTCCGGGCGAGCTGCGGGTCGAGGATGCCGGAGCCTATCCCTTCGTGATCCGCGCCCGGCTGGAGGCCCTGCTTCGCCGGGTCCTGGAACGTCCCGATCTGGCGGTGGAACCGGAGCCCTCCCTGGGGGCGGCGCCCGGCCCGCCCCGCCGCGACCGTCTCCGGCGCAGCCGACTGTACCTGCCCGGGAACGAGGCCAAGTACATGCTCAACGCGGCGCTGCATGGGCCGGACGCGGTGATCCTCGACCTGGAGGACTCGGTGGCCCCCGAGGCCAAGGCCGATGCCCGCTCCCTGGTCCGTCACGCGCTCTGGTCCCTGGACTTCGGCGACTGCGAGCGGATGCTGCGCATCAACCAGGGCGAAGCCGGACTCGCGGATCTCGCCGCCCTGGCGGATGCCCCATTCCACCTGGTCTTGATTCCCAAGGTGGAGAGCGCCGCCGAAGTGGAGGCGGTGGACCGCGCCCTGGGAACGCGGGAGACCCTGCTGATGCCGATCCTCGAAAGCGCCCGGGGCATCTTGAACGCGCGGGAGATCGCTGCCGCCAGCCCGCGCAACGTCGCCCTGACCCTGGGCCTGGAGGATCTGTGTGCGGATCTCGGGATCGCCAAGACCGCCGACGGCGAGGAAACCCGCTGGGCTTGCTCCCAGGTCATCCATGCCGCGAAGGCCTGTGGCCTCCAGGCCATCGATTCGGTCTATGGCGACGTCGGCGACGAAGAGGGGCTGCGCGCCAGTCTGCGGCGGGCCAAGGCCATGGGCTTCGAGGGCAAGGGCTGCGTGCATCCGCGACAAATTCGGGTGGTCCACGAGGAGTTCGCCCCCAACCCCGCGGAGGTCGAGCGGGCCAAGGGGATCACCCTGGCTTTCGAGGCCGCGCGACGACGGGGGCTCGGGGTCGTGGCGCTGGGTTCGAAGATGATCGATCCGCCGGTGGTCGAACGCGCCCGGCGCGTCGTGGATCAGGCAGTGGCGAGCGGTCTGCTGGCCGCCGACTGGCGGGAGGAGGAGGAAGCCCGATGAGCGACGGCAAGGAGAGCATCCTCAACGCGGCCGGACGCGAGGTCCCGGCCGAGATCAACGGGCGGAAGACGATTCCCTACCAGGGCGTGGGCATGTACCGGCCCGAGGGGCGCAAGGCCGCCCCTCCCCTGCGCAGTTGCGCCGACTATCCCGCCGACGGGGACAAACGGGTGCCCGGGGACGGGGATCTGGTCTCCGGCCTGGAGGAGGCCTTGCGTCGTGCCGGTCTGCGCGACGGCATGACCGTCTCGACCCACCACCACTTCCGGAACGGCGATCTGGTCGCGAACGCGCTCTTCGCCGCCGCGCGGCGCCTGGGCGTGAAGGACCTGCGTTGGTTCCCCAGTGCCAGTTTCCCCTGCCATTCCGAACTGGTCGCGGCTCTGGAGGACGGCACCATCCATCACATCGAGGGTTCGATGAACGGTCCGCTCGGGGACTACTGCTCGCAAGGCAAGATGCGCGGCTTGGGAGTGCTGCGCAGCCACGGAGGCCGCTGGCAGGCGATCCAGGACGGCGAAGTCCACATCGACATCACGGTGATCGCCGCTCCCACCGCCGACGCCTTCGGGAACGCCACCGGAGATCGGGGTCCCTCCGCGTGCGGTCTGTTGGGTTTCGCGCTCGCGGATTCGCTGTACGCGGATCACGTGATCGTGGTGACCGACAACCTGGTGCCCTTCCCCTGTCTTCCTTGGCAGATCCAGGGGCAGAACGTGGACCAGGTGGTGGTCGTGGACAAGGTCGGGATCCCGGAGAGGATCGTCTCCGGCACCACCCGGATCACCCGCTCTCCCGATCGTCTGTTGATCGCCGAGTACATCGCCGACTTCGTGCGCGACGCCGGCATCCTGCGCGACGGCTTCAGTTTCCAGGCCGGGGCGGGGGGCATCAGCCTCGCCTTCGCGCAGTTCTTGAAGGAGCACATGAAGGCCGCCGGGGTGAAGGCCGCTTTCGTGCGTGGGGGCAGCAACCGTTACTTGGTCGAGATGCTGGAGGAAGGGCTGACTCCCGTGATCCTCGACGGGCAGACCTTCGACCTGGACGGCGTGCGCTCCATGCGTGAGAACCCCGGCCACCAGGCGACCAGCCCCTTCACCAGCTACAACTACCACGGCAAGGGCAACTTCGCTTCCATGTTGGACGTGGTGGTGCTGGGAGCCACCGAGGTGGACGTGAACTTCAACGCCAACGTGGTCACGCATTCGGATGGACGGCTCCTGCACGGGATCGGTGGTTGGCAGAACTGCCTCTTCTCGCGCTGCACGGTGTTGGCCCTGCCGAGCGTGCGCGACCGGATCCCGGTGGTGGTGGACCGGGTCACGACCCTGGTCGGTCCCGGCGAGCTGGTGGACGTGGTCGCCACCGAACACGGTCTGTGCATCCATCCCGCTCGCCAGGATCTGATCGATGCCCTCGCCGACAGCAAGGTCCCGCGCCTGGAGATCCGGGAACTCAAGCAGCGCATCGACCGCCTGTGCGGCGGAAGCCCCGCTCCACCGCGACTCGGCGAGGAATTCGTGGCCGCGATCCAGTGGGTGGACGGCACGACCCTCGACGGGGTGCGGCGGGTGCTCGCGTGAAGTAGGCTGGTTTCCCGGTCCCCTCCCCGGCACCCTGCCATGGACTACATCCTCCCTTTCCAGGATTTCGGTCTCGCCGAGCTGCCGTTGGTCGGTGGCAAGAATGCCTCCCTCGGCGAGATGATCACCCAGCTCTCGGCGCTCGGAGTGCGCGTACCTGGAGGCTTCGCCCTGACCGTGCGTGGCTACCAGGCCTTCCTCGCCCACAACGGCCTGGAGGAACTGGTCCGGGACTCCCTGGCCCGCCTGGCCCCCGGCGACCTCGGCGCCCTGGAACGTGCGGGCGCGGAACTGCGCGGTGCGATCCTGGACGGCGAGTTCCCCGAGGAAGTCCGAGTGGAGATCCAGACCGCCTATCGCCAGATGGAGGAACAGTACGGGGTGGAATGCGACGTCGCGGTGCGCAGCTCCGCCACCGCGGAAGACCTTCCCACCGCTTCCTTCGCGGGCCAGCAGGAGACCTATCTGAACGTGCGCGGAGTCGCCGGCGTGGTCGAATCCTGCAAGCGGGTCTTCGCTTCCCTGTTCACCAACCGCGCCATTTCCTATCGGAACGACCAGGGCTATCCCCACGCCGACGTCCTGATCTCGGTCGGCGTACAGCACATGGTGCGCTCGGACCACGCCTCCTCCGGAGTGATCTTCACCATCGACACCGAGAGCGGTTTCCCCGACATCGTCATGGTCACCTCCTCGTGGGGGCTGGGCGAGAACGTGGTGCGTGGAACCGTGAATCCGGACGAATTCCGGGTCTTCAAGCCCGCCTTGCGCAAGGGGCGGCGCCCGATCCTCTCGCGGCGCCTGGGCGAGAAGGACGTGAAAATGGTCTATGCCCGCGACATGGGTTCGGGAGCGACCACCCGCAACGTGCCGGTCAGTCGATTGGCGCGCCGCACCTTCAGTCTCCAGGATCACGAGGTGCTGGAACTGGCTCGCTATGCCCTGGCCATCGAGGACCACTACTCCAAGCGGAGCGGCAAGGCCACGCCCATGGACATCGAATGGGCCAAGGACGGACAGGACGGTCAACTCTACATTCTCCAGGCCCGGCCCGAGACCGTGCACTCCTCCGACAGCGGACTGAAACACGAAGTCCAGCGTTTGGAGGAACGCGGTCCGGTGCTGGTGACCGGGCGCAGCGTCGGGCGCAAGATCGCCGCGGGGCGGGCGCGGGTCATCCTCGATCCCGAGGAGATGGACCGGCTCGAGGAGGGAGAGGTCCTGGTCACCGACATCACCGACCCCGACTGGGAACCGGTGATGAAGCGCGCCGGGGCCTTGGTCACCAATCGCGGGGGGCGCACTTGCCACGCCGCGATCCTGGCTCGGGAGCTGGGGATTCCGGCGGTGGTCGGTGCCGGGGATGCCACCGAGAAGGTTGCCGACGGCGAGGTGGTCACGGTCTGCTGCGCCGAGGGCGAGGTCGGCTACGTCTACCAGGGGCGGCGCAAGTGGAGTACCGAGAGCTACGACCTGGAGGGCTTGCGTAAACCGCGCACCAAGCTCTATCTGAATGTCGCGGATCCCGATCAGGCCTTGACCCACTCGCGGCTCCCCGCTGACGGCGTGGGGCTGGCGCGGCTGGAGTTCATCATCAACAACAGCATCCGCGTGCATCCGCGCGCGCTCCTGGAGTACGAGAACCTGGATGAGGCCCTTCGCGCGCAGGTGGATCCGGTGATCTCCGGATACTCCAGTCCCCGCGACTACTACGTGCTGCGCCTGGCCGAGGGGATCGGGACCATCGCCGCCGCCTTCTATCCGCGCCCGGTGGTGGTTCGCACTTCGGACTTCAAGTCCAACGAATACGCGGCGCTGATCGGCGGTGAGAGTTTCGAACCCAGTGAGGAGAATCCGATGCTCGGTTTCCGCGGCGCCGCCCGTTACTTCTCCGACGATTTCGCGGAAGCCTTCGCCTTGGAATGCGACGCCTTGCGCGAAGTCCGCCGCGGCATGGGCATCGACAACGTGATCCCGATGATCCCCTTCGTGCGCTCGGTGGAGGAGGGCAAGCAGGTCCTGAAACTGATGGAACGGCACGGCCTGCGCCGCGGGGAGGATGGCCTCCAGATCTATTTGATGTGCGAGCTGCCGGTCAACGCGCTGCTCGCCGACCAGTTCCTGGATCACTTCGACGGTTTCAGCATCGGCTCCAACGACCTCACCCAGCTCACGCTGGGGGTGGACCGCGATTCCGGCATGCTCCAGGGTTTCGACGAACGCGCCGAGGCGGTGCTCAAGCTGATGGAAATGGCCATCGAGGCCTGCTTGCGGCGGGGCAAGTACATCGGAATCTGCGGGCAGGCGCCCTCCGACTTCCCCGAGATCACCCGCTGGCTGGTCGAACGGGGGATTCAGAGCATCTCCTTGAACCCCGACAGCTTGGTGGGCATGCTCGAGGTGGTGAACCAGGTGGAGCAGGAACTGGGCTGATCAGCTTGGTCCCACGGTTTCGTCGTGGCAGGCGCGGTCCGCCTGACAGCGGCGCGGATCGCAGCCTTCCTGGTCGGGCCCGATGTGGTCCTCGGTGAGGGCGCACCAGTAGGCGAGGGTGTCGCTCTGGGCGATCATGCCCGGGGGTTGCTCCTGGTCCGCGAATCGGTAGTACTGGGTCTTGGCGCGCAAGTGGATGCAGGCGCGGACGAAACGGGGCGGCTCGGCGCCGAAGGGGAATTCTTCGCGGTTTACCATTGCTCGGGGGGAATGCCGGCGGCGAGGAGCAAGGCGCGGCGGGCCGCGGCGCGCAACAGGGGGAGACGCCAGCTATTGTTCGCGAGCGGCGTGGCGCCCTGGAGTGCCGCATCGGCGGCCGCTTCCAGGGCCTCGGGATCGCGCCGTTCCGACCAGGCGCGCAGGGCCTCCGGGGCTTCCACCACCCTCGGGACCGAGGCCACCGCTCCCACTACCAGGCGCGGATCGGGGCCGTTCCAATTGGCGGCGGCCATGGCCAGCGGCCAGTCGAAACTCTGTCTCTGGCGCAGTTCGTAGTGGGCGGCGCGGGGGCCCGCGGCGGCCGCGGGGAGCACGATGGCGCGGAGGATCTCGCCGGGACGCAAATGATTCTCGATTTCCGGATCCGCGGAGGAGGGGGTGTAGAAAGCGGCCAGGGGGACGGTTCGGGTTTCGCCCGTGCTTCCCAGCAGTTCCAGTCGGGCGTCCAGGGAAATCAGCGCCGGGGCGGTGTTGGAGGGATGGACCACCGCGCAGACCTCGTTGTCGAAGAGTGCGTGGTGTTCGTGGCGCCCCTCTTGCGCGAAGCAGACCGTTCCGCCCTTCTTGGCGCACGGGTAGTGGCGGCTGCGGAAGTACCAGCAACGCGGACGTTGCAGGAGATTGCCTCCGAGGGTCGCCATCTCGCGGATCTGCGGAGTGGCGGTGTGGGCCGCGGCCGCGGCCAGGGAGGGGAAAGCGGCCCGCTGGGCCTCGTCCGCCAGCTCCGCCAACCGGATCCCGGCCCCGATTCGCCAAGCGCCATCCTCCATGCGGCGGAAGCTCCGCTCCAGGAGGCGGTGCAGACCGACCACGGTGGCGGGGCGTTCCAGCCCCTCCTTCATCCGGTCCAGGAGGTCGATGCCCCCGGCCTTGGCGAGACCGTGGCCCTGGGTCAGCAGTCGGGCGGCGGTGGCCGGGTCCCCGGGAGTCCGGTAATCGAAACGTCTCATGCCCGTTCCTCCAGCGCCGCGAGCACGCGCGCGGGGGTCATGGGGAGAGCGCGCACCCGTGCTCCCAGTGCGTTGGCGATCGCGTTGGCGATCGCCCCGGAAGTGGGAATCGTGGGAGGCTCCCCGAGGCTGCGCACGCCGGGCCCGTCCGGGAGCGGCCAGAGCTGGGGAGTGATCTCCGGCAGGTCGAGGACTCCGGCGATCTTGTAGTGTTCGAGGTCGGCGTTCAGTTGGTAGCCGAACTGAGGATCGGTGGCGCGCTCCTCGAAGAGTGCGTAGGAAAGACCTTGGATCACCGCCCCGAGGATCTGGTTCTCGGCCGCCAGTCGGTTCACCCCCTGCCCACAGGACTGGATGGCGAGGATGCGACGCACCGCGACGATCCCGGTTTCGGCGTCCACTTCGACTTCGGCGAACTGCACCCCTTCGCTGCCGCCCTTGCCCCAGTATTCCTCGGAAAAGGAACCAGTGACGCGGATTCCCTCCGGGGGAAGGGCGGCGCAGGCGGCGCACCAACTCGCCTCGTCGTTCGCCGGGGCGCCGTCCAGGGCGGGGAGCTCGGCCAGCAAGCGTGCGGCGGCGTCTCGCAATGCGGGGGCCGTGAGTCGCGCGGTGGTGGAGCCGCCGCTGGCGGGACCATAGGGGTAGAGACTGTTGCCGAGACGAACCTCGATCCGAGGGAGCGGGGCCCCGAGTGCGGTGGCGGCGAGGTCCGCGAGCAGGGTGCGCTGACCCGTGCCAATGTCTTGGGTGCCGCTGTAGACCGTCAGACCGCCATCGGGGTGCGCGTCGAGGCGGATCTCGCAACGCCCCTTGCCATTCCCCCAGTCGCAAACCCCGATTCCGAAGCCCCGGCGCAAGCGGCGGTGCTGAGAACCGGTCGGGGGACGTCCTTCCCATCCGAAGTCCTTGGCCCCGGCGCGCAGCATTGCCTTGCGTACGGGGCTGCTCTCGTTGCGCAGTCGCATGACCAGGGGATCCACTCCGGCCGCCTCGGCGAGTTCGTCCATCATGGATTCCACCGCGAACATCGCCTGCGGGTGACCGGGGGCGCGGAAGGGCCGCGGCGCGCCGTGCGGGCCGCTCACGTCCACGTGGCGATGGACGACCGCGCCGAAGTCGTAGCGGCTGGGGTTGCGCACCCCGCCGCCGCCGCCGACCCCGACCGTGCCCGCGGTGTGGACGATACCGCCGAGCAGCTTGCCCGCGCGATCGATGCCGATCTTCATCCATTGCAGCGAGCCGGGACGATTCCCGGTATCGAGTTGTTCGCCTTCGCGATCGTTGAACACCCGCACCGGGCGCCCGTGTCGGGCGGCCAGCCGGGCGGCCAAGGCCCCCTCGCGACCGGCGCCGAACTTGGAGCCGAAACCGCCGCCCACGTGTTCGCAGCGCACCGCCACTTGCTCGCGATCCAGGTCCAGGCCGCGCGCGAGGGCGTCCACGCAAGTGAAGGTTCCCTGGGTGCTGAACCAGCCTTCGGGGGGTTCGCAGGTCGGGTCCACGGTTCCGCCGTGGGCCTCCAGGCTGTTGTGGATCTGGATCTGGGTGCTGTAGCGGCGCTCCAGCACGATCGCGGCCCGGGCCAAGGCCGCGGCGGCGGCACGCCCTGCTTCGCCGCGCGCGAGTTCCGCTTCAGGAGGAGGAAAGGGGCCGTGTTGCTGCCGGTGGAGAAGGAGTGGATCGGTTTCCAGGAGTTCTGGTTCCCAATCCAGGCGCAGCGCCGTGAGCGCGTCACGCAGGGCTTCGCGACTGTCGGCGCACAGGTAGCCGACCGGCGCGCCGCTGTAGCGGTAGTCTTTCTCGACCGCGATCTGGCCCTCCACCACGCCCGGCAGGCGGAGCACGGTTTCCAAATTGGAAGCCCTCAGCCGCGCCTTGCCAAAGGGGCACGGGACGTGCTGGGCGAAGAGCATTCCCGGGCGGCGCAAGTCGGCGGAATAGACCGCGGTACCGCACAGTTTGTCGAGGGCCTCGAGCCGCGGATGGGTGGAGTCCAGGCAAGCGGCCCCGTTTCGCTCGGGGAAGCCCCTGGGAGGATCCTCCCCGCACAAGCGACGACTGGCTTCGAGGATCTTGGGATAACTGCCGCAGCGGCACAAGTGACCGGAAAGGGCTTCGCGCAGGGTGGATGGATCGGCCTTCGGGTCGCGTCGCAAGGCGGCCTCCAGGCCGACGGCGATTCCCGGGCTGCAATACCCGCACTGCAAGGCGTCGTGGTGAGCCATCGCACGCTGCACGCGGCCGGGGGCGGAGGGACTGCCGAGTCCCTCGACCGTGGTGATCTCATGGCCTTCCATGTCCGCGGCGAGAGTCATGCAGGCGAGCTGCGCGTGTCCGTCCACGAGGACCGTACAGGCTCCGCAGGCCCCGCGGTCGCAGACTTCCTTGGTTCCGGTCAGCCCCAGCCGCCAGCGCAACACGTCCAGCAGGGTGGAACGATTCTCGATTTCGAGTTCGTGATCCTCGCCGTTGACGTGCAGGCGGATCCTGCGCCGCAGACTCTCCGGGGCCGGATCGCCGAGATCCGGGTGACCACCGCCGTGGAGCAGCCAGGGAGCGGCAGCCGCGGCCGCGGAGGAGGCCAGGAAACCACGTCGAGAGAGAGGCATGGTCCCATCATAGATGCGACCTCCTTCCTGGCCTCCGGTCGAGGCGGAGAGCTGCTAGGGGCAATCCACCAGTTCGGAGTCGTCCACGCAGGGAGGCCCGTAGAAGCGATAACTCCTGGTTTCCGGTGGGTCCGCGGGAGTCCACTGGATGGATCCATCCTCGGCCCGGGAACCGATCACTTTCTCCAGGACGACCTCCAGGATCTTGGGGACCACGCAGACCTCTCCACATTTCCTGGGGTCGCTGTACACCCGGTCACCGAGTTCGAATCCGCTCTTCACGGTCGACTGGCTCTTCCATTCCGACCCTCCCTGACCGGAGATTTCGATATCGATCCCTCCGAGGAGGGGGATTTCTGCTTGCGTATCCGCGGTCATTTGGACATCGACACTGCGCGTGACGGTCTTGGTTTCCTCTTGCTGGAAGGTGTATCGTTCCGCCTGTCCATCGGTATAGGTCGTGCAGGCGAAAATGGCATTCGCGAAGCCGGGGATCAGCCCTTCGTCCTTGTCGCAAGGAAGCCACTGTTCGGATACCAGTTGCCAGGCGACCGGAGCTTGACGGGGATCCTGGGGCGGTTGCACGTCCCCGAGGAACACCTGGTAAACCCCCGCTTGGTCGACCTCGACCACGATTTTCCCATTCTGGAGAGAAGTGGAGGCCACACCATCGTTGGTCCAGGAACCGGTCGCGAAATCGGCGCGCAACGCGAGTACGGAGCGCGGAAGATCCAACCCTTCTTGGAGAAAGGCCGGGCCCATGGTGACCGTGATCGGTTCTTGGAGGTTTTCCCCGTGGACCGGGGCCTTGGTGTCAGGATCCAGGAAGCGGAAGGAAAAGCCAGCCACCGGGAAGCGGTCGGGGGGTAGCGGGCCGATCAGGCCGCGATCGAAAGTATCGTTCCGCATCGGAGTGAACCCCAGC
>CAYVRL010000034.1:0-11229 GCA_964454065.1 uncultured Planctomycetales bacterium
CGCTGGAGGGGGGTGTTCCAGGCCCAGGACCTCCACTGATCCGGGCCAGATTCCTTAGGGCATGATCCTTTCCACTCGCCACCCCTCCGCTGATTCAACCTGCCAATACCGGAATCGGTCGTGAAGGCGTCCCGGACGTCCTTGCCAGAACTCGAATTGTCGGGGACGAACCCGGAATCCCCCCCACTCCGGGGGGGTAGGGATGAGGACGGAAGTAGCAGAGGATCGTTCCCAATCCTCTCCCAGGAACCGCCGTTCCGCCTCTCGTAGGCGTTTCTCCAATGCTGCGCGGTTTGCGATCCGATGGGATTGGACGGAGGCCCAGGCGGCGAGTTGGCTGCTCAGAGGTCTCGTGGGGAAGTAGTCATCGGCGGCTTCTCGAGGAAGAGCTCGTGCTCGACCGCGGAGGCGTACCTGACGTTCGGCGCTTCGCCAATGGAAGACGAGGGCCACTTCGGGATTCTGGATCAGGGCCAGGGCCTTCGGGCTCCGCAGATCGGTAAAGAACTGGAGGCCCTGGCGGTCGAAGGCCTTGAGCAGAACGACTCGTGCCTCCGGCGCGCCGTCGGGGGCAACGGTCGCAAGCACCATTTCATTACAGTGAAGAGGTTCGGCGGATCGGGCTTCCTCGAACCAACGCGCGAATAACTCGGAAGGATGAGCCGGAAGGTCTGCGCGGCGCAGGGGGAGACCCTGGTAATCGCGGCGAATCTCGTGCGGGCCGGACGGGTCCATGACGAATGGGGATTCTAACCGAGCTAGGATTCCAGGGGTTTGGCCAAGGCATATGGAAGCGAGAGGGGACCGGGCGATGGAGGTGACCCCCAATGCCTGGAGGAGCACGCTCGCTCCTGCCCGGGCGATTCCAACCGCATCCACCAATCTGGGCCAGATTAGAATGATCGGCATGCGACCCCATGTAGCCTGCGCGGCCGCCGCCCTGTTCGCCCTCTTCCCTGGTTGCTCTCGGCCGCCGGCTCCTCGCCATCCCAACGTCGTCCTGGTGATGATCGACACTTTGCGGCCCGATCATCTTCCCCAATATGGCTACCACCAGGACACCGCACCCTATCTCGCGGAGCTTGCGGGCACATCGGCCGTTTTCGCGAATGCTTACTCCACGTCCTCATGGACTGCCCCGGCGGTGGCCAGTATCTTCACCGGCTTGTATCCCCCCGAACACGGGATCATCGAGGGCTTCATGTCCTTCAAGCGTCGCGAGCAGAAGGCAGGTTTCGAAGTCCTCCCCCTCAATCGCTTGCCCAAGGATGTCCCGACCATCGCTCAACTCTTCCACGATGCCGGGTATCGCACCTTCGGTATTGCCGCGAACCTCAATATCGGTCCGGAAATCGGTTTCGACCGCGGTTTCGACCGCTTTGCCAGTTTTCGCAAGGACGATGCCACCAAGGTCCAGGAGCGGCTGGACGCCTGGGTGGACGACCTCCAGTCCGGGGCGCAACCCTATTTTCTCTACTTGCACTTCATGGATCCCCATATGCCCTACCATCCACGCGCGCCATGGTACCGGAAGCAGCATTTGCGGAACGACGATCAGCGGGCCCGCTACGACAGCGAAATCCATTTCCTCGATCAGCACCTGCGAGAGATTGGCGAACGGTTGGGCTGGAAGGATGCGTTGCTTCTCTTCGTCTCCGACCACGGAGAGGAATTCCGCGAACACGGCGGCGAGGGTCACGAATTCACCTTGTATCGAGAACTCAATCATGTCCTTTTCCAGCTTCGGCCCCCGGGAGGTTTGGAAACTCCGCATCGCTATGAGAACAATGTCTCGTTGGTGGACGCACTACCGACCTTGCTCGATCTGGCGGGACTCCCGGTCCCCGGTGACCTCAGCGGACGCAGCCTCGTCCCCTTGCTGTACCCAGATGCTCCAGCACCTCCCCCTCATCCCGCATCCTCGGTCTGGAGCGACCGCGCTCTCTACGCACATCGGGAGCAACTCGTTCCGCGGATGCAAAGCCTCTGGGCGGTGATCCGTGGCGACTACA
Organism: uncultured Planctomycetales bacterium; assembly: GCA_964454065.1. GTDB lineage: Bacteria > Planctomycetota > UBA1135 > UBA1135 > UBA1135 > CAYVRL01. Next base: position 2,013 of record CAYVRL010000034.1, read on the forward strand.
AACTGATCCAGGGCCCGCAAGGATTGCTGCTCTTCGACGAGCGCAGGGATCCCCTCGAGAAGGAGAACCTGGTTGGAACGAACCTGGAAGCCGAGCACGAGCTCGGATCGTTCCTCGCGCGTTTTCGTCGCAAGGGGATTCGATCCACCGAAAAGGTACAGGTGGATCTCGATCCCGGCTTACAGGCGGACCTGGAGGCGCTGGGCTACACGAGTGGAGGTGATTGAACCGTTGGCGGAGTGCCCCTTGCGCCAGCCGTTTCCAGTCGATGTGTGATCTCGCGGAAGCCCAACCTCCTCTTCAAGCGCAGGAAATGGGCGGGACAGCCCGCGCGGCAGTCGCCGGCGCCGAACCCCCGGAGCGGTGCTTCAGCCCCCAGGTTCTCGATGACCCAACGATTCAGCTCGCATTCGCTCGAGGACGGGGTCGGCAACAGGACCACCCCCATCCAGGAAAAGGCCCGGGAAGTCGTCACGGAGTCGATATGCCAGTGGCGCAGCTTGAGAGGAGCCAAATGCCGCCGAACTCGAGCCCCGAGGCCCCCGCGCGCGGATCCTGTATACACCCATACGCCCGGGGAAAAGCTGCACGTCCCCAGGGCACCGATTCGGAGTCTCGCCTTTCGCTGGCAGCGCAGCACGAGCAGGTAGAGACCTCCATCCGAAGGCAATTCCTCTTGCCATCCGCCGCAATGAAAACGGCCGCGGCGGGGAGAAGCCGCGACCGCAAGAAGGCGGAAGGAGTGGGGAGGGGAGAGACTCAGCGCTGGATGTGGATCTCTCGTTCGTTCACCGACATATTTCGACGGCGCAGGGGAGCCTGAAGTGGGTCGTTGGGATCGACCGCCCGCCCCGAGGCATCGAAAGCTCGGACCACGATCGTGACCTGATTGCCCGTCCACGGGAAGGTGGCGGTCATGGTGTCATTGCTCGGTGTCTTCTCGGTCGAGAACACGTCCACGACCGGGTTGTCCCAGTCGATGGTTTCGGAACTCGAACCGGCGTAGACGTGGTATTCGAGCTGGCCGAGGGTGCTGCCGGTGGCGGGGAGACTCTCCGGATCATCGGCGTGGAACCACGTGACTTCGGCGGTCTGATAATCGATGAAACGGGCGTGGTACTTGCCCGCATTGGCGATGTCGTCGAAGCGGAAAACCGGTGGAGTGGAATCGGGAACCGTCAGGGCGCCTTCCAGTACCCAGGAAGAGAGAGGAGTTTGGAAGGCCATGATCGCGGCGGGTGCAGCGAAGTAGGCGCCATGCTCGACCGGGTGCTGGACGAAGCGGAAGGTGAATTCGTTCCAGGTTCCGTCCCCGTCGTAGGCGATGATGAAGCTGTCTGGGGCGGAAGGAGTTCCGATACCGGCAAGAACCCCTTCGGGTGTGGAGAGATCCAGGCGGCCGCCGGCGGGGTTGACGCCGTCGTGGCAGCTCACGCACGTGACGGTGGGATTGTTCGGTTCGGGCGTGGACCAGAGAGGTTCCACGTCGGTGAAGTAATCCGCGCTCCCCGGCTGATAGAGGGAGGGGGTGCGGGCGGTGGTCACGAGAGCATTGCGGGCCACGTCCCCGTCGCTGTCGATGGCCTCCACGCGGTAGTAGATCGTGGTGTAGGGGGGGAGCCCGGCACCGTTGTCGTTATCCACCCAGTTCAACTCCCCAGGGCCCGTGGAATGGACCAGGGCCGTCGGCTGGAGCACCGTGGTCGGGCCGGAGGGGCCGATTCCACGGTAGATCCGGTAGCGCATTTGATTACTGGCCGAATTGGAGCCACCGATGGCCTTGGGCCAGGAGACCACGACCTCGGTCGGGGAAATGGCGTCCGCGGAACCGACCCCCTCGAAAGCGGGAGGGATACCGATCCCGGAAGTGGCTCCAGCGGAGGCGGTCGCGGTGGCGCCGGAACCGCCGCAGGCAACGGGAATGAGGGCGACGAGGCCCAGGATCAGGGTGCGGGGGACGAAGGATTCGCGCATGGCTACACTATGGGCCCGCCCTGGAAGGGTGCTCCGGGCGAGACTCACCAGGAAGGATACCCGATGATTCCCCTTCCGACACTTGCATCTGGGCGAGGAATAGTCCATAACAAGCGCAGCCAGAGGAGCTTGTCGTAGCTCGACCGTTTGCCCGAACCCGCACTCCCCTCTCCCTTCCAGCCCTTTGCCGCCCTGCTCGGCGGCGAAGCAGGCGAGTTGCTGCAACTCGATAAGCCGCTTTGGCTTACGCAGGCCCCTGGCCGCCTCCACGCGCTCGGTGGGCCGGGCGAGGGTCCAGGAATCGCCACCCTCTCGGTCCCGATCGCCCGCTCGGTCTACTGCGCGATCCAGGTCCGCGAGGACCAGAGGATCCGGATCCGTAGCCTCCTACCCAAGAAGTGGGGCGGAATCCGGCTCTGGGAGGGCCTGGTTTCGAGCCTCTACACCAAGAAAGGGCCTCCCCGCTCCCTGGCGGTACTCCGTGACACCTTCGCCCAGACCGACGACGAATGGATGATGCGACTGGTCGCGTCCATGCTGGGCTTACGTCGTACTCGCCAACTCAACACCCCCAAGACCGGCTTCGACATGGTGATCTGGAGCCGTGTCCCCGAGGGCATCGGTTACGGGGAGCGGGCCGCTTTCGGAGTGGCCACCGCGCTCGCCTTCCGAGCATCCACGGGGCTGGCCAAGAAGCGTCTCGACGGAGTCCAGATCGCGCGTGCCGTGGTCCAGGGGGCGCGCGAGATCCTGGGGGAGGACATTCCCATGGTCGACGCGCTCACCAGTGCGCTCGGGCACCGCGATTGCGCCTTGTTCGTGGAACACGGCATCGACCGGAACATGCAGTGGATTCCCATTCCTCCCCAGTGTTCGATTTCGGTGCTGGACCTTGGTTTCCGCGAGTTTCCCAGCGAAGAAGTGCGCCGGAAACCCCGGATCGCCGCGGAAATGGCCCTCGCCTATCTGAACCAGGCCATGCGCAAGGAGGGCAAGGCCGAATACGGAAGCTGGGGACAAATCACCCCCGGAGAATTCGAGGGCGGGCTGCGTTCTCTGGTTCCCGCCAGCCAAAGCGGAGCGGAATGGCTGAAGCTCTTCAGCCGCCGCAAGGATCTGGTCGAACTCGCTCGAGAAGTCGATCCTGCTGCCACCTACCGTTTGCGTGCTTCCGCGGAGCACCAGTGCCGGGAGAGCGGTCGCGCGCGGCGCATGGTCGCTAACTTGAACGACTACACCCGCACTCTGCGCGAGACCTTCCTCGCGGAAGCCGGGCGTTGTCTGTCCAGTTCCCACCGTTCCTTCCGGGAGAAGTGCAAGATCGAACTCCCGATCGCCGATGAATTCCTGGCCGAGTTCAACGCGGGGGGACGGCGCTCCGGAATGTTCGGGGCCCGTTTGACCCAGGAAGGAGGAAGTAGTGTGCTCGCGGCCCTCGTCCATCAATCCTCGCGTCAACCAGTCCGTGAACTCGTGGAGGCTTTCTGCGCGAAGCACCCGGAATGCGGTCCCGGCCAGGTGATCCATGGCAGCCAGGAAGGTGGAGTCCTGCGCGGTTGGTGGGAGGGAGTGTTGGAACCGACCCCGGAAGCCACTCCAGGGGCCAAGGCCTCCTCCACCGCCGAATCCTCGGTGCCCCTGAAGTGATTCGATGGGGGCTTTCGCGTCAGCCCCGCGCGCTCTGAGCCTCGTGCGCCCTCTCCAGGCGTCGCTCCTGGTGGGCCTACTCGGTCCGATCGCTTGCGTCAGCCCTCCGCCGCCGCTGGAGCCCTCTCGGCCGGTCTTGCAAGGGGTGCTCGATCGAAGCTACGACGCCCGCTTCTACACCCTGGAGATCCATCCCGATTACCAGAGGGGCCGTTTGAGCGGTACGACGCGCATGCGGTTCACGGTGACCCGGCGGACCGATCGAATCATTCTCGACGCGGTCGACATGGACTTCCTGACGGTGCGCGCTTCTTTCCCCGTCGATACCTGGGAGAACGATGGTTTGCATTTGACGGTGCGCTCCGAAAGGCCACTCGAAGCTGGTCGTGACGGCTGGGTCGAGGCCAGCTACGAGACCACTCCGCGCGCGGGTTTCTACTTCGAGATCCCTGCTCTCAGCGGAGGCGATTACGCCCCTCATGTCTATACCCAGGGAGAAGCCCGGGACGCACGATATTGGTTCCCCTGTAACGACCAGCCCAGCGATCGGGCTGGCCACGAGATCCAAGTCACGATCCCGGCCGAGTGGCAATCCTCTGCCGCCGGCGAGAAAACCTTCGAACGTCGACACGGACGCTTCAAGGACGTGAGCTGGCGTTTCGTCGAGGAGGTCCCTCCCTATCTCTTTTCCTTCGCCGCTGGGGATTTCGTGCGCCTCGAAGACGAATGGGAGGGAATCCCCCTCTTCGAACTGGTCGAACCCGCGGACCGGGCGGCTGCGGAGGCCACCTTTGCGCGCACTGGAGACATCCTGCGCTTCTACAGTGCCTACACCGGAGTGCGCTATCCCTATCCGAAATACGCGCAAACCGCAGTGCGGGATTTTCCCTACGGCGCGATGGAGAACGTAAGCGCCACCATCACGACTCGTAACATTCTGCGCGTCGAGCAGGGCCGTGACCCGAGCTGGGGAACCGTTGCACACGAAGCCGCCCATCAGTGGTTCGGCGATCTGGTCACCTGTCGAAGTTGGCCCGAAGCGTGGTTGAACGAAGGTTTCGCGACCTACTTCGGGTTGCTCTACCGGCGCGAGGTCTTTGGCGAGGAAGACTTCGAGTACCGCATGGGGGCCACGATCGACCGCTACACCGCCGCCTGTCGCGGAGTTCATCGGCGGGCCCTCGTGAAGCGTCGTTATCGGGCGCCGATGGACCTCTTCTTCGACGGCACCATCTATCCGGGTGGCGCGGCGCGGCTGCGACTCTTGAGCAGTATGCTCGGTGAAACCGTCTTCCGTGAGGGGTTGCGCCGTTATCTGGAGAAGAACGCCTATCGGTCGGTGACTTCCGAGGACCTCCGCGCTGCGATGGAAGCGGTGAGCGGCCGGAACCTGGAGCAGTTCTTCCAGGAATGGGTTTACGGGGTCGGATATCCCGAACTCCAGATCTTGTGGCGCGACGAGGGCGGAAAGCTGGTGGTGGAGCTGCACCAGGTGCAAGAGGCCAACCTCTCCGGCGACGGAACTGGAGGTGGTGCGCCTCCGGTTTTCCACTTCCCGCTCGAGATGCGTTACTGGCTCGCCGACGGGCGCTCGATTCGGACTCGTATCCAGGTGGATGCCCGTGACCTGACTCGCTCCTACGCTACCGGTGGTGCGGAAGTGGAGATGGTCGAGTTCGACCCTGAAGCGCGGGTTCCCGCCCGGTTGACCGTGGACGAGTATCCGGATGCCACTTTCGCGCTGCTCCGTCATGGCAGTGTGCGCTCCCGCGTGCTCGCGCTCCGGCGGGTCCGGTCCATGGACCCTCGCAAGGTCGATCCGGAGCTGTTCTGGGAGGTCGCTACCGAGGATTCCTTCCCCGAAGTCCGAATCGCGGGGATCGGAGCGCTGGCCCGCTCCCTGTCCCCGGAAGACCTGCCACGGATCCTCCAGGCCTTGGATTCCTCCGTCTTGCCCATGGAACGGCAGGCCTGGCTCGCTCGCCTTCTGGCCTTTCCCGGATGCGCCGCGGTTGCCGATCGGGCCCAGGCGCTGCTCGCGGAGGATTCTCAGGCCACGTCGGCGGAGCGCATATGGGCCTTGCGAAGCCGTTCCGCGGTCCTGACCGGATCCGAGCTGCGTTCCTTCCTTCTGGAAATCCTCCATTCCGCCCCCGTGGGAGGACCACTGCACGCAGCCGCTCTCGAAGAGTTCGCTACGCGAGTCCCCGGCGCCGAGAGTTTGGCTTTGGTGATTGACGAAGCCCGCCCTGGTTCGCCCGCACCGATTCGGAACCACGCCCTGGGCCTGCTGGAACCTTGGCTCGAGGGCCCATCCGTCTCGGGAGACGTGGTCGCGCTTTTCGAGGATGCCCTCGAGGACCGCAGCGATCCGGTTCGGCGGGCCGCCGCGGGGATCGTCTCCCGCTATCCGGCGATCTTCCACCGTTCCTGCCGGAAGCGTCTGCCGCTGGAGCCGGATGCGCGGATCCGGCGAATGCTGGAGCGCGGGGCAGGCCGATGACCGCTCGGAATCTGGCCCAGTTCGGTGGAGGTCGGCGCGGGGGCTTTTCGTAACCCTTCCTCTCCTGGATCGTCTCCCTGTCGTCCCTGTATCGGTCTTCGCCCTGGGTCTCCAGGCCCAGGGCCGTCTGGGCGAGAGCGGGGATGAAGCGAATTCCAGGGAAATGGGCGGCAATACCCCCGGGGGCCACCTGGATGACCTCCACCGAACTGGGCCAGATTCCGGTTAGGGGATGCCGTCCAATACCCCCTGCACCCACTCCTGCGTCACCTGCTCCGGTGGCCCGCGGAATACCAGCATGACTCCGGCTTCCTTGCCATCGAAACTCAGCGTGTACTCCACCTCTCCACTCCGGTAGCGAAGCACGAGGGCGGTCTCCTCCTTTCCGCGCAGTCGGAAGACCGCTGAACCGGATTCGATGACTCCGTTCTTGGCCTGGTCCTCTGGCCCCGCGAGCAAGGTCTCCCGGTCCAGCTTCTCCTTGTCCTTCGAACCCGCAAGTACGATCATCGGGCCGTCCTCGCCTTGCTCGGTGGCTCCTCCCCAAATCATGGTGTAACCGCTGTATTGGAGCATCATTCGGGGCGGAGTTTCCGGAGGGAACTCGAAGTCCAGAAGCTCATGGGCCGCTGCCGCGACCTTCTCCGGGTCACGCTCCACGTTGTGGGACAACCACCAGGCGCCGCCTCCGATGACCAAGGCGACGAAGACGAAAAGAATCAGGGCGGCACCGAGGCAGCCATGGCGTAGGCCGCGGGCGGGGACTTCAGGCATGGGTGCGCATCCTAACCGAGGATCGGTGCCGAACCGCTAGGATGCTCCGCATGGATACCGGTACCCGGACCTTGGACAGTGCGGCTCTCAGCGCTTGGGCCGATGCCCTGTGGGAGGAGGACATCCTTCCCGTGATCAGCGAGTACATCGCGATCCCGAACAAATCCCCACTCTTCGATTCCGATTGGGTTGCGAAAGGCCATATGGCCCGTGCGGTGACCCTGTTGGCGGATTGGTGCCGATCTCGTTCGATACCGGGCCTGGAGGTGGAGTTGCTCCAACCCGAGGGTCGGACGCCTCTGCTCAAGATCGAGTTGCCCGGCGAGGGTGAGGGGACCGTACTCCTCTATGGGCATCTCGACAAGCAACCGGAGATGGTCGGCTGGCGCGAGGGATTGGATCCCTGGAAACCGGTACGCGAGGGCGACAAGCTCTACGGTCGCGGGGGGGCGGACGACGGTTATTCGGTATTCGCGGCCCTGACCGCGTTGGAGGGTCTCCACCGTTTCGGTGGTCGCCATGCCCGTTGCGTGGTCCTGATCGAGGCCGGAGAGGAGAGTGGCAGTCCCGATCTCCCTGCTTACATCGAGTACCTGGCTCCGGGGCTGGGAGAGGTGGACTTGGTGGTCTGTCTCGACTCCGGTTGCGGGGATTACGAGCGCTTGTGGGGGACGACTTCCTTGCGCGGCATGGTTGGCGGCGAATTGTCGGTACGGATTCTTGAAGAAGGAGTTCACTCCGGGGATGCCAGCGGGATCGTGCCCTCCACCTTCCGGATCCTCCGCTCCATCCTCGACCGGGTGGAGGATCCCGCGACAGGTCGTCTACGGATCCCGGAATTCCACTGCGAGATCCCCCCCGAGCGCGTGGAACAGGCGCGTGCCGTGGCGGCGATCCTGGGTGAGCAGGTGTGGCGCCAGTTCCCTTTTCTACATGGTGCACGCCCGGTGGGCGAAGAACTCCATCAGATGGTGCTGGACCGGACTTGGCGCCCCAGCCTTTGCGTCACCGGTGCCGCGGGCCTTCCGAGCCTGACCGACGCAGGCAACGTGCTTCGCCCCGAGACTTCGGTCAAGTTGTCCTTTCGTTTGCCCCCGACCGTGGACTGGGAAGAGGTCGTACCACCCCTCGAGCAAGTCCTCGAAGCAGAGCCTCCCTACGGAGCGGAGGTCCGGTTCGAAGCGGAGAAGGGTGGCAACGGCTGGAACGCGCCACCCTTCGCCCCCTGGCTGGAGCGAGCCTTGGACGACAGCTCCCGGACCTTTTTCGGCAACCCCCCGGCCTTCATGGGGGAAGGAGGATCGATCCCCTTCATGGCCATGCTCGGAGAACGCTTTCCGCAGGCCCAATTCCTCATCACCGGGGTGTTGGGTCCCCAGTCGAATGCCCATGGGCCGAACGAATTCCTCCACATCCCCTTCGCCAAGAAACTGAGCTGCTGCGTGGCGGCGGTGATCGACGCGCATTTCCGTGCCCGCGCCGCGGAAAACGGCGGCTAGCTTTCCTCGCTGTTCTCGGCCCGCGGGAAGCAGAGTACCGGAACATGGGCGTGGTGGAGGACTCCCTCCGCCACGCTGCCGAGGATCAGTCGTTTGAATCCCGTTCGACCGTGGGTAGAGAGACAGATCAAGTCGGCGTCGTGTTCTTGGGCGAACGAGGCGATGGCGCGGGAGATGTCGGCACGCGCTTCGACCACGGTAGTGATCTCCAACCCTTTACCCACCCCCGCGCGCAACGAGGCGGCCACTTCATCCAGTTCTTCCTGGGCTTCGCTGCAAGCAATCTGCACTTCGGGGTCCGAAAGAGGCGGAGCCAGCGGGGCCCCATGGGGGGCGATCCGTAGATCCAAGACCACGTTCAGGAGGGTGAGCCGCGCTCCGGTCTCGCGGGCCAGCGCACAGGTGGGGCGGAAGGCGCGTTGGGCTTCCTCGGAGAGATCGGTCGTGAGCAGGATGTGGCGAATCTTCATCGTCGATCGCGGCGGAGGAAAAGGGGGAAGAGAACGCGCCGAAGCGCGGGGGGGACCCTATTCCTCCTCGTCGCCCGCATAGCCTAGCGCATTCAGAGCCCCGATCATTTCGTCGCTTGCGGAGGTTCTGCCCGCTCGTTCACGCAGTTCGGAAGCAGCACCCTTTCGGGTTTCTTCCAACAAGGCCCGCAATGCGGAGCTGGGACCGTTGGGGGCCGCGAGATTCTCCTTCTCTCCCGGATCGGTTTTCAGGTCGTACTGCAACCATATGGTCTTGTCCCGGACTTGGATCTGGATCAATTTGTCCCTGCCTTTGCGGATGGCCTGGAAGAACGGTTGCTTGGGGTTTT
>CAYVRL010000035.1:0-11139 GCA_964454065.1 uncultured Planctomycetales bacterium
GGAAGGTCGCCGAGACCCCGCAGCGGGAGACCACCCCGTTCCACCCCCGGTCGCCCTATGGCGTGGCCAAGGTCTACGGCCACTGGTTGACCGTGAACTACCGGGAGAGTTACGGCTTGCACGCCAGTTCCGGGATCCTCTTCAATCACGAGTCCCCTCGCCGCGGCCGCGAGTTCGTGACCCGCAAGATCAGTCTCGCGGCATGCGCGATCGCCTTCGGCGAACAGGAGGAATTGGCCTTGGGGAATTTGGATGCCCGCCGCGACTGGGGCTTTGCCGGGGACTACGTGAAGATGATGCACCTGATGCTCCAACAGGAGGAAGCGGACGACTACGTGGTCGCGACCGGCGAAACCCACTCCGTCCGCGAGTTCTGCGCCCATGCCTTCGCCCGGGTGGGCCTGGACTACCAGGATTTCGTCGTGGTGGATCCCCGTTTCTATCGCCCGGCCGAGGTCGATCTCTTGCTCGGTGATCCGAGCAAGGCGCGGGAAAAACTGGGTTGGAAGCCCGAAATGAGTTTCCAGGAACTGGTCGAGTGCATGGTGGACGCCGACTTGCAACCCTATCTCCGGGACGGTCGCAAACCGGTCCGCGGCAAGGTCTCGGTGTGAGTCCGGGGTGAGCGAAGCCTGCATTTGGCTGACCGGGGCCGACGGCTTCGTCGGCGGGTGGCTGGTGCCGGAACTGCGTGCCCACGGTTTCCGGATCGCGGCACTGGTCCGGGATCCATCCTTGCGAGTCCCCGGCGCCGAAGCTCGGGCGGTCTTGGATTTGGAGGAGGCCGCTCGCTTGGACCCGGGGGCGGCAGTCGTGGATTCCGCAGCCCTCCCTCCCCCTTCCGGATTGATCCACCTCGCGGCTCTCTCCTTCCCGCCGGCCTGCGAAGCGCAACCCGAGCGGGCTCGCGCGATCAACGTGGTCGGCCCGGCGCGCCTCTACGAACAACTCCTGGCGCGGTGGCCGGAACTTCCCATCCTGCACATCTCTTCGGGTCACGTGTATCGCCCCCAGCCGCAACCCCTGCGCGAGGACCAGGAGCTGGAACCGGTGAACGTCTACGGGGCCACCAAACTCCAAGGGGAGGCCGTGGCCCTGGGCTTGCGGGACCGGGGCTTCCGGATCACCGTGGCCCGTCCCTTCAACCACACCGGCCCGGGCCAGGCGGCGGCCTTCGCCCTTCCCTCCTTCGCTTTGCGGTTGGCTCGGCTGGAATCCCAGGGTGGTGGGGTCCTCGAGGTCGGGAACCTGGACTCCGTGCGCGATTTCCTGCACGTGCGCCAGGTGGCGGCGCTCTACCGTCGGCTCCTGGGGCGTGCCGGGGAGATCGGCCTGGTCAATGTTTGTTCGGGTGTGGGCCTACGCATTCACGATCTGCTGGAGGATCTCCGGGAGCGCGTGAACTGCCCGGTGGAGCTGCGCCAGGATGCGGCCCGGCTGCGAGGGGCCCAGGACGCGGACTGTCTGGTGGGGGATCCCTCGCGACTCGCCTCTCTCTTCGGGACCGCTCCCCGACTGGATCGAGATGGCCTTCTGGACGAACTGATGGCCGATGCCCGAAAACGCGTGGCCGCGGGCGAGGATCTGGCCTCCGCCTAGCGACCGCCGCCGCGTAGACGCCGGACCCAGGCCTCCAGCACCGGCCCGGGGCATGCGGTGGCGTGGAATTCGGCGTGGTAGTGGACCTCGGGGAGCGGGATCCCGAAACGGGCCCGGAGGGCATCCACCAAACGGCGAAGGCTTTGGAGTTGCGCGGATGTGGGTGTCGCGGCCCGTGCGAAGGCGTGACCACGTTCCGGCTGGGGAACGAAATTGCCGAGCAGGCAGATCCCGATGTTTCCCCGATTGGGATTGGAGGCGGGGGTCGTTCCGCGGCCGGCGTGGGCGCCCTGATAGGCCAGGGAACGGCCCTCGATGATCCGGCCCGCCGGGTCGATCAAGAAGTGATACCCGATGTCCGCCCAGCCACGGTCGTCTTGGTGGACCGACTGGATGCGACGGACTTCGGCCAGGGAATCGGAGAGCCGGGTGCTGGTGAACGGCTCGGCGGAGTGGTGGATGGTCATCCGCCAGGCCCTGCCCATCGGGCTGTGGTTGGCGCGCATCGGTCGTGGGCGCCACGCCGCGCGGGGTACGTCCACGGGAAGGCCACCGGTGAATGAGGAGGAGACCGCGGGAAGGGGGGCGTCGCGAAGTCCGGAGGGGAGGAAGGCGGCGACTCGTTCGGCCAAGGCCTGGTCCGCGGGCGGATGCCCCTCCAGGGCGGCGATCAGGTAGGCGCACTCCTCTCGCTCCGGACCGGCCAGACCGAGTCGGGCATGACGCAGGAAGGGGAGGGCGTCGTCGGGACGGTGTTCCAAGAGGTAGCTCAGACCCATCCCGTAATCCACTTGACTCTGCTCCTCGGCGGCGAGGTGACCGGATTGCGCGGCGCGGAAAGCCAGGCGCGCTGCGACCGCGTGGCCTGCGTCGATCTGGAGTTGGCCGATGCGCAGGTTGGCCTCGGCCTGGTCGGGAGGGGGCAGAGTGGGGAGGCGGTCCTCCCACCAAGCGATGCGTTCGACCAAGGGCATGTCCCCGGGCGGGGAGGGTTGGGGAGCCTCCAGAGCGACCCAGTGGGGATCGCGCGGAGCAGGAGCCACGCAGGCGCCGAGGGCCGCGAGCAGGAGAGCGCCGAGGAGTTGAACCGGCGAGGCGGAAGGAGAACGCATCCGGCAGAGCCTAGCGCGAGGCGTGGCCGGGAATCCACCGAGAAACTCGGATCGCGGAGCCGGGGAGTATAGGATGCGCGTATGCGCGGGCGTTTCCTGGTTCTGGAGGGAGTGGACGGAAGCGGGAAGAGTACCCAGGCCAAGCTCCTGCGGTCCTGGCTCCGCGAACGGGGTCGGGATCCTTTGCATCTTCGCGAACCGGGCACGACCGCCCTCGGGGAACGCTTGCGGGCGATCCTGCTGGATCCCCGGCGGCCCGAGATGGGCACCCGGGCCGAAGCCCTGCTCTTCTTCGCCGCTCGCAGCGAACTGCTGAGGCAGGTGGTGGAACCCGCTCTCACGGCCGGCCGAGACGTGATCTGTGAACGCTTCACCCCGTCCACCCTCGCGTACCAGGGGCACGGGGCGGAGGGCGACTTCGTCCTGGCTCTGGACGCTCTGGTGGTACCTCCGGAGTTCCAACCCGACCTGGTTCTGATCCTGGATCTGGAGGCCGAGGAATCCCTGCGGCGCGCCCGAGCCCGAGGAACCGCGGATGGATTCGAGAGCCGCGGGCTGGCCTTCCTGGAAGGGGTCCGGGAAGGTTATCGGCGGTATGCGCGCGCCCGCCCCGACCGGGCCCGGTTGATCCCGGTCGGGGGCCTGGACGTGGAGGCGGTCGCCTCTCGAGTCGTCGCCGCCGTACAGGCCTTGGAGGTCTCCCGATGAACGCGGTGGATCCCGTCCTCGCGGCCCTGAGCTCCGAACGGGAGCGGGGACGAGTGGCGGACGCTTACCTCTTCCTGGGCCGTTCCCGCACCCGCCTGCGCGAGGTCGGAGAAGCGGCTGCGACCCTCTTCCTGGACTGCCGAGGGCCCCTCGCCCAGCACCCGGACTACGCTTGTTTCGATCCCCAGGCCCTCGGGACCAGCGGCCTCAAAGTGGAACACATCGCCTCGCGCAAGGAGGGCGTTCCCTGCGTGGAGATGGCCCTGCGTTACCGTCCGGTGGCGGGGTCCTGCCGCGTGGTCCTGCTGGTCGATGCCGATCGAATGCTCGCCGATGCCCAGGGTGCCCTGTTGAAGACCGCTGAGGAACCGCCCCCCGGCACTCTCCTGATCCTCCTGGCCCGGGATCACGCCGCCCTGCTCCCGGCCCTGCGCTCCCGATGCCGGACCTACCGGGTGCTCGCTCCGGCGCGGGCCGAACTCCAGCGCCGGGCCCTGGCCGCGGGACTGGAAGAGGGCGCCTTCGAGGGCCTCTCCGCGGCTTTCGGAGGAGGGGAGGAGGCCCTGGAGGCTCCTCCGGAGTTGCGCCGGGAACTCCTCGAGACCGCGGAACGCTTCCACGAATGGCTGGCCGGTCGGGGACGGATCCGGGATTGGCTTTCGGTCCCCGAAGCAGGCAACCTCTCCACCCAGCGTGAACTCGCCACCCAGCGGCTCGCGGCCTGCTTGGGTTGGCTGGCCCGGACCTATCCGGACCTTGCCCCGGAACGGGCGCGGCGCGCCGACCAGGCGGTGGCCCGGATCACCGCGGCGCTCGCCGACCTCCAACGCCAAGTGAGTCCGGGGATCCTCTTCGAAGCCCTCGGCGAAGATCTTGAAACGATCCCTTAACTCTTTGTTACACTGGTTTTCCAGGCTTCCGACTTCCTAATCCACGGGATTGTTGGGATTGCCGGGGAAAAGGGGGGCAAATGCCCGTCGGGGAGGGCCGATAAGAGTCTGGCACGGCGATTCCATGGCTAAATCCGAGTTCGAAGACCTGATCACCCAGCTCCGCCAGCTCCTCGGGCGGCGCTATGCCGAGGCTGCCTACCTCTTCGTCCTCGAGGCCCTGGACTACTCCGTCTTCCTGCTCGGGAAGCGGCGATTGCAAGGCGAGGACCGCCATCTGACCGTGGCGGAGCTCCTGGAGGGCATTCGCGCCTATGCGGCCGAGGAATTCGGCCCCTTGGCTCCCTATGCCTTCCGCTCCTGGGGGGTGCGGAGCACCGAGGATTTCGGCGAGATCGTCTTCCAGCTCTGCCAGATCGGCATCCTGAACCGGCGCGAGGAGGACCGACTGGAGGACTTCGTGGGTGCCTTCGACTTTTCCGAGGCCTTCCGCGACCTCGAACCCCTGAAGGACTCGCAGGCGCCACGGTGAACAGCCGGACCCTGACCCGCTTCCTGATCCTCGGGGGCGTCCTGGTCCTGGGTTGGCTCTTGCGGACGGTCACCGTGCCGCTGATCGCGGCCTACCTCCTCTGCCTCTTCCTGCTGCCCTGGCAACACCGACTGGCGCGGAGAATGGGGGGGAGCCTCGCCGCTCTCACCTGTTTGGCCGGAGTGTCCCTGGTCCCGGTTCTGCTCCTCCTGCCGGTCCTCCTGGAGACCCACGAACTCGCTCAGCTCCTCCCGGGGCGCGATCAACTCGCCGCCCTGGCCCAGGGGCTGTATCGGAACCTGGAAAGCCTGCGGGCTTCCCTGCCTCAGGCCTTCGCCTCCGCACTGGATTTCGACCAGCAACAGATCCTGGAGCTGGGACAGCGGCTCTCCACGGCGCTGTTGGGACTCGGGGAGGCCCTGCTGACCTTCTGCGGGGGAATGGTGGGGATCCTGAGCGGTCTGGTGCTCTTGCCGATCTTCAGCTTCTTCCTGCTCCGCGGCGCTCCCTGGTTGCCCAAACTGCGCCGCGAGCTCCCTCCCGAATGGCGCCCTTCCTTCGACCACCTCCTTCCCCGCATCCTGGGCATCCTGAAGAACTATAGCCGCGCCAGGATCCTGGTCGCCGGAGCCAAGGCCCTGATCTATGGGGTGATGCTCTGGATCGGGGGCCTTCCCGGGGCCTACACCCTGTCGCTCTTCGCCGGGGTCTTTTCGCTGCTTCCGGTCTTCGGCCCCTTCCTGGCCTTCCTCGCCCTCGCCCTGGTTGCCTTCGCCGACGCCGGTACCGCTGGACTCGGTTTCGCATGTGCCGCCTATCTGGTCGCCGAAGTCATCGAGGCCTACGTGCTGTTGCCACGTCTGGTGGGTCGGGGCATCGGTTTGAGCGACTTCGGAGTGATCCTCGCGGTGCTCTGCGGAGGGGCGCTCTTCGGAGTCTTCGGGATGCTGGTCGCGATCCCGCTGACCGCGGTGGGGGTGGTGCTCTACGACGAGTTCCTCCGTCCCACCATGACGGGCGAGGAGCCGGAGCGGGACGAAGCCCGTCCGGATCCGCGGGACACGCGGACCTCTTGAGAGGGGGAATGCGGGAAATCCAGATGGGCGGAGGGCGGCGGGGGCTGTGCTTCGAGCGCTTCGGGGAGTGCACCGGGCTGCGACACGTGTTCACGACCCGCGGGGACGATGGCTCGGGCAACGTTTCCCTGAGCGGGGGACGCGATCGGGTCGCGGCCCTGGCAGAACGACGGCTTTGGTGTGCAGCGCTCGGCGTGGAAGCCTCGCGCCTGGTCGTGGGCTCCCAGGTCCACGGTATCGGCCTCCGCGTGGTGGGACCCGCGGATCGGGGTCGGGGAGCCCTCGACCCCGAGAGCACCTTGCCGCGAACCGATGGCCTCCTGACCCTCTCGGTTGGGGTCCCCCTCCTGACCGCCGTCGCCGACTGCGTGCCGGTGCTGCTGTTCTTCCCCGGCAGTCCTTCCGCCCTGGGTTCCATCCACGCGGGCTGGCGAGGACTGCGAGCCGGCATCCTGCCCCGGGCCGTGCATCGACTCTGCGCTCTCTGCCATCGTCCTCCCGCGGAACTCTGGGCGGGCATCGGCCCCTGCATCGGCCCCCTCCACTACGAGGTGGGAGAGGAGGTCGCGGTCCACGCTCCCCCGGCGGCCCGACTGCGCCCCGCGGAAGGTCGCCCCCACGTGGATCTGGCTCGATGGGCGGAAATCCAACTCCTCGAGGCCGGGTTGGCGGCGGAAGGCGTGGAACGCGCGGATCTGGACACGGCGGCCGACCCGCGCTTCTTCAGCCACCGGGGAGACGGACCGCACACCGGGCGCATGGCCCTCCTGTCGGTCCTCCGTGGTGCCTAGCCGGACTCAGAAGACCTGCTGGTACTCGGGGATCGCGGCCACCGTGAGCCCGTCCTTCTTCAGGACCTGGCGGATCGCCTCCTGGAGCTGTACGTCCACTTCGTAATCGCCGAAGAAACCCGAACCGGCGAAGACCTTGCCGCGCAGGTCGGAGACCACCGCGCGCAAACGACGGCGCACCCAACGGCGAGCTTCCTTCTCGGAGAGAGTGGTGTCCAGCCCCTGGTACCACTCCTCCCAACCCGGGTAGCGACTGGCGTCCCCGCCGTCGAAGACCGCGAGTTCCTTGGCGAGATCGGGATCCTCCTTGGCGATCTCCTCCGCGTATTCACGGAAGGCGCCCTCGTTCAAGAGCCGATCCAGTTCGCGCAGGCTCTGGATGTCCAGCTCCGGAACCTCCACCGGCACGTCCGGGACCACCCCTCCCTTCTTGACGATCTTGCCGTCATGATCGCGCAGGGTGTGGATGGTGGAACCGTCCGGCAGGTAATAGTAGGCGATGGTCAGTTTGACCCGCGGTCCGAAGTCGCACTTCCCGTTGCCGTTCAGATCCCTGAAGTCTTCCCAGGGATCCGGCTTGCCGTTGTGGTTCTCGTCGCGGAAGGGCTCGTCGGGGGCGGACCGAAGCCGCAGCAGGTTCTGCACCGACCCCTTGCCGAAGCTGCGCTCCCCGACCGTCACCGCGCGCCCATGGACCGAAAGGGCTCCACTGACGATCTCGGAGGCCGAGGCGCTGAAACGGTTGATCAGGATCGCGAGCGGCAAATCGGGGGGCACCGCGGCCGGTTCCTTGGTCAGATAACGTTCCTCGCCCTCGGTGCGGGAACGGGTCGAGACCACCAGTTTCCCCGCCGGAAGGAAGACATCGCAGACCTGGACCGCCTCCGAGAGGTAACCGCCCGGATTCCCGCGTAGATCCAACACCACGCCATTCAAATCCCCGGACTCCTCCGCCTCCAGGATGGTCTTGCGCATGATCTCCCCGCAGTCGGACGTGAAACGCACCAAGTCGATGTAAAGCAGTCCTCCGGGAAGTCTCTCCGAGAACAGGGTGGGAGGTTGGATCTTGGCGCGATGGATGGTGAAGGTCCGCGGTTCCGTCCAACCGCGGCGCACGACCTGTATCTCGACCGGGGTTCCCGGTTCGCCCTTCAGTCGCTTGATGGTTTCGTCCATCGGCTGATCCAGGGTGGACCACCCGTCCACGGTGATGATCTTGTCGCCACTCAGGAGTCCAGCGTGGTATGCGGGACCGGAGTAGATCGGCCGGGTGATGGTGAAGACCCCATCCACCATGTTCACATAGGCGCCGATCCCCCCGTACTCCGGATGCATGTCGAAGACGAACTCTCCGAATTCCTTACCGGTCATGTAGTCGGAATGGGGGTCGAGGCGCCCGAGCATCCCGTTGGCGGCGGCGGCGATCAATTCTTCCCGCGTGTAGTGCTCCCCCTCCATGTGGCGGCGCTGGATGTCCCGCATGACTTCGTCCAGGACCGCCAGGCTCCCCGGACCCTTGCCCTCCTTGCCGGAGAGCTGATCCTGGTCCTTGGCGAGCAGACGATCCAGGGTTTCGAGCTTGCGCCGATACCTCTCCTTCTCCTCGTGCTGAGCGACCAGACTCGCGGCCAAGGCCGCGCGTGGACCGAGTTCCTCGCTGACCCGCTCGAGGACGTCCAGGACCTCGCCGTCATCCACGTCCCCGCACTGGCCGAGGGCGAGGGCCGCGTCGGACTGGACCGCGGGGTCGGGATCGTGGAGTTGATCCCGGAGCCATCGTTTGGCCCCGCGCCGCTGGGCGCCATCCCCGATTTCGAAGAGGCTCCAGGCGGCTTCGGCGCGCAGGGCGGAGGGGGCTTCGGCACCGGGACCGGCCAGCCAGGCGCTGAGCGCCGCGGCGGTGGCCTCGTCCTCCTGGAAGGCGGGAAGGCGCAGGGTGGAGAGGGCCGCCTCCGCGAGTTCGCCGCCCTCCGTGCCGAGCAGGCCGACCAGGGCCGGGCCGCCCTCGGCGCGGTCGGCGAGAGCCAGGAGACGGCCCAGGGCGAGGTCTCCTTCGGGGATGCGTCCCCCAGACGGCCGGGAAGCGGATCGGCCCAGTCCTCCCCGTCGGGGAGTTCGAGGGTGTCGATCTGCCGCAGGATGGCGGCGGGAGTCGAAGTGGGGACACGCTGCAGGAGCGCGTCCACCGGGGAAGCGGCGGTCCCTTGCAGGGCCAACGCGGAGAGGAGCAGGGTCGTGAACATCGGGGATTCGGTGGCAGGGACCTTTACACTATCGGTGCGGGGCGGTCGGCACCCAACTACGATCGTCTTCACCCAGCATGAGCGAATCCCCTTCCTGGAGCCACCTCGATGCCGCCGGTCGATCCTGCATGGTCGACGTGGGGGACAAGGCCCCGACGCGGCGCGAAGCGATCGCCGAGGCTCGCGTACTCTTCCCCGAGGCGGTCTTTCGCGCTCTCTTGGACGGAGGACTCCCCAAGGGCGGAGTTCAGGAACCCGCCCGCCTGGCCGGGATCCAAGCCGCCAAGCGCACTTCGGAGTGGATTCCCCTCTGCCACCCCCTGCCGCTGGAGCTCGTGGAAGTGGAGTTGGAACCGGAGCCGGATCGTCTTAGCCTCCGGATCCGCTGCCGGGCCCGTGCCACCGCCCGGACCGGCGTGGAAATGGAAGCCCTGGTCGGCGCCTCGGCTGCCGCTCTCTGCATCTATGACATGACCAAGGCGCTCGACAAGGGCGTCACCATCCAGGAGCTTCGCCTGCTCCGCAAATCCGGCGGTCGGTCCGGGGTCTGGGAGTCTCCGTCCGCCGCGCTCCCCCGGAGGAAACCTTGAACCAGGATCTACTCAAGCAACTCCTCGCCCTGATGGACGAGGGTCGGCTGACCGAGCTGGAATACGAGACGGAGGACGCCCGGGTGCGTTTCTCGCGCCGCCAGGACTGGGTGGCCGGCCCGGGATCCCTGCCGGGTCCCGCGGTTCCGACTGAAGCGCCGCCATCGGCGGGGGAATCCGGGGGCGAAGCCTCCTCCGAGCCGCAAGAGGAAAGCGGCACGATCCTCTTCCGCGCCCCGATGGTGGGCACCTTCTACCGCGCCCCCAGCCCCGACGGGGATCCCTATGTGGAAGTGGGGGACCGAGTCGGCAAGGAGACCGTACTCTGCATCCTCGAGGCCATGAAGGTCATGAACGAGGTCAAGGCCGATTGCAGCGGAGAGGTGCTCGAGATCCTGGCCGAGAACGGCGAGGCCGTCGAGTTCGGACAACCCCTGTTCCGGATCCGTAGTTCCTGAGGAGGATGCTGCGCCGCGTCCTGATCGCCAATCGGGGGGAAATCGCCCTCCGCATCCTCCGCGCCTGTCGAGAGCTCGGCATCGAGGCCGTGGCGGTCTATTCCGAAGCCGATCGGGACATGCCCTATCTGCGGCTCGCCGACGACGCGATCTGTATCGGACCGCCCGAACCGGCACGTTCCTATCTCCACATACCCAGCATCATCGCCGCCGCCGAGATCACCGACGCCGAGGCCATCCACCCCGGCTACGGATTCCTGGCCGAAAACGCCCACTTCGCGGAAGTCTGTCGGGATTGCGACATCCGCTTCATCGGCCCTCCGGCAGAGGTCATCGCCTCCTGCGGCGACAAGATCCAAGCCAAGGTGCTGGCCCGCCAGGCCAAGGTACCGGTGGTTCCCGGCTCCGATGGACCGATTTCGGCCGCCGAGGAGGCCGTGGGCGTGGCCCGCAAGATCGGTTATCCGGTGATCATCAAGGCGGCGGCCGGGGGCGGGGGACGGGGCATGCGCACCGCCAGCAACGAGGTCAGTCTGGTGAATTCCTTCCATCAGGCGCAGAGCGAAGCCCTGAGCGCCTTCTCCGACGGTACCGTCTATCTGGAGAAATTCGTCCAGAATCCCCGCCACGTGGAAGTGCAAGTCCTCGCCGACGCGCACGGCAACATCGTCCATCTCGGAGAGCGGGACTGCTCCATCCAGCGTCGCCATCAGAAATTGATCGAGGAATCCCCTTCTCCGGCGGTCGACCCGGAGTTGCGCAAGCGCTTGGGCGCTTCGGCGATCGCTTTCGCCAGGGCCGCCGACTACGTCGGCGCCGGTACCGTGGAATTCCTTCTCGATTCCGACGGCAACTATTATTTCATCGAACTGAACGCGCGCATCCAGGTCGAACACTGCGTCAGTGAAATGGTCAGTGGGGTGGACCTGGTGCAATGGCAGCTTCGCATCGCCGATGGTCAGGAACTGGACTTCCGCCAGAAGGACATCCACCTGCGTGGACACGCGATCGAATTCCGAATCAACGCCGAGAACACCACCGCCGGTTTCACTCCGACTCCCGGGCCGATCGAGCGCTGGATCCTTCCGGGTGGACCGGGAGTGTGGAGGGACACCCATATATCGGAAGAGCACACGGCGG
>CAYVRL010000036.1:0-11074 GCA_964454065.1 uncultured Planctomycetales bacterium
AGCCCACCCAGGTCCGCACCCTCTCCAACCTGGTCCAGACCCGGATCC
Organism: uncultured Planctomycetales bacterium; assembly: GCA_964454065.1. Lineage (GTDB taxonomy): Bacteria > Planctomycetota > UBA1135 > UBA1135 > UBA1135 > CAYVRL01. Next base: position 49 of record CAYVRL010000036.1, read on the forward strand.
AGTAACGGCGGAGCGGGACTCAGAGCCGGAGCAAGGGACCGGCCAGGGCCTGGTCCAGCGCGGCTTCGAGGCCGTCGGGCCACTCCAGCTCGGCGGCGGCGAGGGTTTCGCGGAGCTGTTCGGGGCGGGTGGCGCCGAGGAGCACCGTACTCCCGGGGGCCTTGCGCAGGCACCAGGCGATCGCGAGCACGGGAAGGGGGATCCCGGCCGCCGCGGCCAGGGTTTCGACCTTCTCCAAGCGATCGAAGGCCGGCTCGGATTCGAGGAGTCGGTCCAGGCTCCCGACGAAACGTTCGGGATCGGCGCCGCGACTTCCAGGGGGCGGCGCCTCCCCGCGGCGATACTTTCCGCTCAGGAATCCCTGGGCGAGCGGGGACCAGAACAGCAGCCCCAATCCGCACTCGCGACAGGCGGGCAGGACCTCGGCCTCGACCTCGCGACACAGCATGTTGTAGCGGGCCTGTTCGCTGATCGGGCGGGGGACGCCCAGCTCGTCGGCGAGCCGACACGCGGCGCGGATCCGCTCCGCCGACCACATGCTCGTTCCCCAGTAGAGGACCTTCCCCTGCGCGATCAGATCGCCCATCGCGCGTACGGTCTCGGCCAGCGGAGTCTCCGGGTCCGGGCGGTGGCACTGGTAGAGATCCAGATAGTCGGTCCCCAGGCGTCGCAGGCTCCCGTGCGCGCTCTCGAAGAGGTGTTTCCGCGACAGCCCGCGATCGTTCGGATCCTCGCTCATCGGGAAGTAGGCCTTGCTGGCCAGGATCAGATGGGCGCGATTCCGGCCCCGCAAGAGGCGCCCGAGGGCCTCTTCGGCCGCCCCGTGGTCATAGACGTCCGCGGTGTCGAAGAAGCGGATGCCGTGTTCCAGGGCCAGGGAGACCAGGGCGGCGGCGCGCTCCTCGGGAAGACGCGCCAGGGTGAGCCAGGAGCCGAGCGCGAGGGGCGGCACCCGCAACCCGCTTTCGCCGAGACGGTGGTACTCCATGGAGACAGCCTAGCAGGGGCGGCTATCATCGAAGCAGCCCCGAAGCCCCTTCCCGCATGTCCCTCCTTCCTCCCGCCCTCAGCCTCGCCCTCGCTCTGTCCCCCCTGGTCGCCGCGGTTTCCGCTCAGGAGACCTCCCAGGAACCCGACCTCTCCTGGTTCGGCCGCGGTGCGGAAGTCCCCGAAGCCCTCGGCACCCGGAGCCCCTGGGAGTGGGGCTTCCTGGGCGACGTGATGGGCGAGGTCACCGAATCCCAGGCCGATCCTCGCTTCAACGAGCTGCGTTTCCGCAGCCTGGATCTGCACGGCGCCGCCCGGATCGAGGACTGGGCGCGGATCTACGGTACCGTCGATCTCGCGGGCGGTGGTTCGGGCAGCGACCTGGTGCTGCGCGAGGCCGCGGCCTGGTTCGATGCCCTACCCCTGGGCATGACGCTGCGCGCCGGCAAGTACTTCGCCGACCTCGGAGCCTGGAATCGCACCTACGTCAGCGACCTCGCCTCCCCGAACATCGACGGCGTGCGCCGCGACTTCTTCGGCGGCAACCTGGCCCTCACCGGTTTGGAACTGCACCAGAACCTGCGCAAGGAAGGGGAAGGTCTGCGCTGGTCGTTGGGGATCGCCGCCCAGGCCGAGGGCCAGGATCCGGACCGGGTCGGCAACGGAGTGGTGAACGTGCCCGACGGCAAGCAGACCTTCGGGTTGGACGGCATCGATCGCTACGCCGCGACGGCGCGGTTGGAGTACGGCTGGCGCAGTCCGCACGACGCCCTGGCCCTCGGCGCCAGCGCCTACTACGCCCCCAAGGAGAAGCGGGTCTTCCAGATCAACCCCGACAACGTGGTCGGCACCGCCGACGATGCCTTCACCCGAGAGAAGGTGCGCAGCGCCATCGTCGGGATCGATTTCCGCTACCGCGCCGATCTGGAGGGCACCCGCTGGCACGCGAGTACCGCCGAGTTCTGGTTGAAGGAGGCCGAACACCGCGACCGCTTCGGAGTCCTGGGTTCCAATCCCAGTACGGGTGCCTGGGGACAGTACGTCTATGGCCTGGACGAACACTGGTCGGGCGGCGTCCTGCTCTCCTACTGGGAACTCTCCGCGGGGACCGGGGAAGTCGCGGCCAGTCAGAATGGTGCCTTCGTGGATTACCGGATCGACGAGTTGCAGCGTCTGCGAGTCTTCTTCAATCACACCAATCCGGGGCCGCTGATCGAGAAGTATTTCCTGGCTGGGCTGCAATACACCTTCACCTTCGGGGCGCCGCACCGCAGTGGCCTTTCCTGGTAGGGGACGGCCCCGTTCCTTCGCGCTCGCGCTCGTCTTGCTCTCGACTGCGGTCGAGGCCTGTACGCACGATGCCCCGTCGGCGCCCCTGCGCATCGCCGCCGCCGCCAGCCTCGCCGAAGTCCTTCCTCCCCTGCTGGCGGAGTATCGGGATCGGAATGGGCGGCGCGTGGAAGTCTCCTTCGGAAGCTCCGGAGCGCTGGCGGCTCAGTTCCGCCACGGGGCCCCCTTCGACGCCCTGTTCCTGGCCGCGGGTTCGGGCAGCCGTGGGTTGAGGGAGCAGGGGCTGGCGGTGGCCGCGCGCCCGCCGTGGATCCGCAATCGGATCCTCCTGGTGGGTGCTCCCGGGACGGGCGAGGTCGGGGGAAGCGGGGGGGGCGGTGGGGACGACCGTGTCGCGAGTCTGGCCGCCCGCTGGCGGGAACTCGCCGGGAAACGGGTGGGCATCGGCGCGGAAGGGGTGCCCGCCGGAGAGGAAGCGCGGCGTTGGCTGGCCGCCGCCCTGCCCGCCGGAGCCCAGGGACCGGAGCTGATCCCGCTGGCGCACGCGCGGGCGGTGCTGGCCGCGGTCCAGAGCGGCAGTTGCGCGGCCGCCTTCGTGTACGCCAGCGATGCCCACGGCACCGGCCTGCGGATCCTCGCCCGTCCCCCCGCGGACTTCGGCGGTCCGGCCTATCCCTTCCTGATTCCGCCTGCTTCGACGGGAGTGCGCGCGGAGCGGAGTCGCGCCCTCGCGGACTTCCTCGCCGCGCGCGTCCAGGCTTTCGTGGCCGCCGGATTCCTGGCCCGGGAGGGGGCGGGGTGACCGAACTCCTGCTGCGCACCCTGGGGATCGGCCTGGTCGCAGTGCTGATCGAGATCCCGCCGGCGCTGGGGATCGGCCGCTGGCTGGCCCGCCGGGACTTCCGGGGCCGCAGTCTGGTGGAATCCCTGTTGGTCCTGCCGATGTTCCTGCCTCCGGTGGCGGTGGGTTTCCTCCTCCTCTTGCTCCTGCGCCCCGGCGGTCCGTTCGGAATCCTGGGCGGCGGTCTGCTCTACACCTGGGGGGCGGCGGCGCTGGCGGCGGCGGTGGTTTCCTTCCCCCTGCTCCTGCGGCACGTGGAGGAAGCCTTTCGCGGGGTGCCGCCGCGGCTGCTCCAGGTCTCGGCCAGCCTCGGGCACGGGCGCTGGCGCATCTTCTGGAAGGTGGAGTTGCCGCTCGCCCGCCGCGGTCTGCTGGTCGGGGCGCTGCTCTCCTTCGCGCGCGGGATCGGCGAGTTCGGAGCCACCTCGGTGCTCGCGGGCACCATTCCGGGGCGCACCGAGACCCTGGCCACCGGCATGATGCGGCGCTTGGCTTCCGGTGACGATCCGGGGGCGCTGGCGCTGGTCCTGATCTCCTTGGGGATCGGTTTCGCCGCGGTCTTCCTCGGCGAGGCACTGCTCCAGGCAGGGAGGAGATCGTGAAGGATTTCTGGGAGGTGGAGCTGGAGGCGCGTGCCGGGGACTTCTCCTTGCGGGTGGAGTTCCGCTCCGAGGCGACTGCGCTGGGTCTCTTCGGTGACAGCGGCGCGGGCAAGAGCACCCTGGTGGAGTGTCTATGCGGTCTGCGCCCCGCCCGGGGGCGGATTCGGGTCGGCGGCGAGGATTGGTTGGATGGCCGCCGCTCGCTCGCCCCCGCCGCCCGGCGGGTCGGTTGGGTGCCGCAGGACGCCGCCCTCTTCCCGCACCGCTCGGTGGCGGAGAACCTCGACTGGGGCTTGCGACCCGAGGCGGACCGGGCGCGGATCATCGAGGTCCTGGGGCTGGGGGGACTGCTCGAACGACGTCCGGCGGAGCTTTCCGGGGGCGAGCGCAAGCGGGTCGCTCTGGGGCGGGCCTTGTGCGCCGCCCCGCGGGTCCTGTTGCTCGACGAACCCCTCGCGGGTCTGGATCTGGCGCGGGGCGCGCGGGTACTCGGCTACCTGCTCGCGGTGCGGGAGGAGTTCCAGCTCCCCTTGTTGCACGTCAGCCACGATCCCGCCGAGGTGCTGGCGCTGGCGGGCGAGGTGGTGCTGCTGGACGGCGGTCGGGTGCGCGCCCGTGGACCGGCGCGGGAGCTGCTCGGCGATGCGTTGGCGCTGCGCCTCCTGGATCGGCTGGGACTCGAGAACGTGCTTCGGGTGCGGGCCGCGGACGAAGTGCGGCCCGGGCACGCGCTGCGGGTGCGCAGCCGGGGCGGTCGGGTGCTGGTGGCCCCGCCGCGCGGCGGGGACGGGGCCTGGCGGGGCCGCGAGGCCCTGCTCGCGGTGCGGGCCGAGGACATCCTGCTCGCGGCGGAGGAGCCGCGCGGCCTGAGCGCCCGCAACTGTCTGCCGGGGGTGGTCCACGCCCTGCACGAGACCGCGGAGCGGGTCCTGGTCGAGGTGGACGCCGGGGATCGCTGGCGCGCCGCCCTGACCCGCCGCGCGGTGGCGGCTCTCGCCCTCGCCCCCGGGCGGCCGGTCTGGGTGGTGGTCAAGACCCACTCGATGCACTGGCTGGCGGAGTGATCGGGAGGAGTTTCGCCAGCGCCGCCGGGGCGGGGACCGCGGCGCCGGGGGCGGCGGCTTCGTCGGGGAGGAGTTCGGGGGGGCCGATCCAGAGCGGTCCGCGGTCGGGGTCGTCCTCGGGGCGCCCGTGGCTGCCGCGGACCAGCGAGGTGTCGAGCGGGATCAGGTCCATCGTGGTCCGGAACCCCAGCTTGGCGGCCAGCAGCTTGGCGGCCACGCGGGCGCGCGGGAAGCCGAGTCCGGGATCGAGGAAGAGTTCGCAGGGGTCGTAACCGGGTTTGCGGTGGATGTCCACGCAACGGGCGAAGTCCGGTTCCCGGTCGGCGTCGCTCCAGTAGGGATAGGCGAACCACCAGCCGGGGCGTGCGATCAGGAAGAGTTCGCCGCTGCGCGGGTGATCCAGTGCGTGGGCGGCCAGGGCGGCGCGGTCGAGGACGCGCTCCACGCCGGGCAGCGCCGCGAGGGCGGTCCGCACCCGCGCCAGGTCGCCGGGTTCGCGCACGTAGACGTGGGCGCACTGATGATCGCAGAGCGCGAAGGCGCGCGAGTTGCCGGGGTCGAGCAGGGCGCCGTTGCGGGCCGGGTGGATGGCCAGCAGGTCGGCCTCGCGCAGCGCGCGGTTGGGGAAGCAGGCCTGGGTGACCGGATGGATGCCGTAGCCCGAGACCAGGATCACCGCGATGCCCTCCTCGGCGGCGTGGTCGAGCAGACGGGCGGCCTCGTGGTCCAGTTCGGCGGCGGCGGCCTGGGCTTCCGGGCCGTCGGGGCCGTGGCGCTGGAGGGCGTAGTCGAGGTGGGGCAGGTAGGCGAGAGTGAGCCCGGGGCGCTCCTCGCGCAGGACGTCCAGGGTGGCATCGACGATCCAACGGGTGCTCTCGATTCCCGCCGCCGGTCCCCAGAAGCGGAACAGCGGGAAATCGCCGAGGCGGGCGTTCAGGCGCGCGCGCAGGGCGGTGGGGTGGGCGTGGATGTCGGGGCCCTTGCGGCCGTCCGCCCAGTAGGTGGGGCGCGGGGTGACGGAGAGATCGGCGCGGCTGGGGAGGTTCCACCACCAGAAGATCTGGGCGGTGGGGGAGCCGGGGTGGGCGGCGCGCCAGCGCTCGAAGATCGTCGGGGCTTGGAGGAGGGAGGCGGATTGCCGCCACAGCCAGACCTCGGCGAGCTCGCGGAAGTACCAGCCGTTGCCGACCGCGCCGTGGACGCGGGGGGGCGCGCCGCACAGCAGGTCGGCGTGGCCGGTGCAAGTGAGCGCGGGCAGGCTGGGGCGCAGGGCGCGCAGTTCCCGCTCGCGGGCGTAGGCCTCCACGCGCGGCATGCTCCCGCCGCGGAGCAGGCGCGGGGTCGCGGCCACGAGGTCGAGGACGAGGAAGCGGGGATGCACCACCGCCCGGGAGCCTAGCAGGCCGGGTCGAGTCGGGGCATTCCGGGGGCGGGGTCCACGAGTCGGTCCTCGGCGAGGAAGAGGAGCCGGGTGTGGATGCGTTCGGGCGCGAGTCGGGTGATGGTGGCCAGGGCCTCGCGGTAAGCGTCCAGTTGGGGGCGGTAGCGCTCCACCGCGGCGGCGAGCCGGGCGGGATCGTCGTTCAGGCGGTCGCTCTTGAAGTCCAGGATGGTCGCTCGCTGCCAGGCTCCCGAAGGGCCTTCCAGGAGGACGCGGTCGAAACTTCCCTGGAGCAGGCGAGGGCCATCGTCCGGGCGGGAGAGGATCAGCGTGAAGCGGCGCTCGCGCCACACTTCGCAGTTCTCGGTGTCTGCGGCCGCAGGCCGGGCGAGCGCGGCGCGCAGTTCGGGGCCCGCCAGGACGCGGCGGAATTCGGGCAGGAGTTCCCGGGCGAGGGGCGGCGGAAAACCCTCCGCCGTGGCCAGGGACAGCAGTTCCTCGTCGGTGGCGTGGAAATCCTCGATCCACTCGATCTCTTGCAGCCAGCGGTGGAGCAGGCTGCCGCGGCGGCGGGCGGTCGCACCGATCCTGCCCCCGAGCAGGTCGCGGACGCGCGGTCCTTCTTGTCGCTCCAGCCCCGAGGGGGTCTCTCGCGGCAGGCTCCGGGGCTTCCGGCTCGGGGCGAGCAAGGGCCCGACCTCGTCCGGAGCGGCGTCGGATTCGGTTTCGGCGCCGCGCACCGGCTGGGATGTCCCTGGCGCATCCCTCGGGATCGGGTGCCGATTCGGCACCAAATCCCCTTGCTCCGGCATCTTCGTCTCGGAATCGGGAAGAAGATCCCCGGCACGAAGGAGGTGGGCGAGGGACAGGTCGCCGCGTCGGGGGGGGAGGAGGAGGATTTCCAGGTGATTGCGGGCGCGGGTCATCGCCACGTAGAGGACGCAGAGCTGTTCCTCGAAGGAGCGCTGGCGGTGGGCGCGGCGGAGGGCGGCGAGTTCGGGGTCGAAATCGGGGAGTTTGCCGGTGGGGTAGAGGGTGGCGAGTTCCAGGGGGCCGCTGATACCCGTGCGCCGCCACACGAAGGGAGGGGGTCCGTGAATGATCTTGCCGTCCAGGTCGCCGAGGATCACGGTGTCGAACTCCAGGCCCTTGGCGCCGTGGACGGTCATCACCTGAACCGCGGCGTAGCCGGGGGATTCCACCCGCTGTCCGCGCACGAAGCGCACGAAGTCCGTGGGGCGCAGAGTGGCGCGGGCGTCCCACTGGAAGCCCAGTTCGATGAGCTGCTCGTAGCGGGCCCGGTCCCAGGCGGAGAGGGGTTCGAGTTCGGAAAGGAGCGCGGTGAGGAAGGCGCCGTAGCCCTCTCGCAGCAGGCGTTCGCGGAGCGCGCGGGCGCCGGATTCCGGGGGAAGGGGCTGGCGGCGGGATCGCAGGTAGCGGGAGAGGCGGCCGTGGGCCAGGTGCCAGCGGGCGGCGGAATCATGGGGGTGGTCCGCGAACTGGAACAGGGAGAGGGTCTCCAGAACCGCCGCGGAGTCGGTGGGGGGACTGCCGCCCGCCACGGTGGCGGGGACCCCCAGGGACTTCAGCTCGTAGAGCACCCGCGGCATCAGGGAGCGAGTGCGCAACAGGATGCCGATCGAATCTCCCGGCCGACGGGCGTGGACCGCCTGGGCCCGCTCGGCGATTCCGCGGGCCAGGGCCCCCAGGCGCACCCCCTTCTCCTTGCTCTCGACCGGGATCTCTTCCATCCGGACACTGCCCGGCTCCGCGTCGCCGCCCTCCGGACGGGCCGAGACCTGGGTCGGGAAGGCCTCCGCGAAGGCGGCCGCGGCCTCGCGGAAGTCTTCCCTGTTCTCGTCGGCGAGTGCCGGGTTCTCGCCGATCCTCTGGAAGAAGTCGTTGACGAAGCGAAGGATTGCCGGCGCGCAGCGATAGCTCTTCGCCAGTTCCTCCGCGCGCAGGACCGGGTAGCGTTCGGGGAGGCCGAGCAGCAGGCGCGGCTCGCCCTCGCGCCACGCGTAGATGGATTGCTTGGCATCGCCCACGCAGAAGAAACTCGCCTTGCCGTCGTGGCGGGCGCACTCCGCGATCACCCGCGTGAGGAGCGGCTCCAGCGCCCGCCACTGGGTGATCGAGGTGTCCTGGAATTCGTCGAGCAGGAGTTCGTGGATGCCCAGGCCATGCCGATAGGCGAGTCGTTCGTCGTGTTCCCGGGCCCGGCCGAGCAGCCGCGGGAGGTCGTGGAAACAGAAGGCGCGGGCGGCGAGGCGGGCGCGATGGAGGGCGGGGGCGTATTCGTCCAGCAACCGTCCGAGGGCGCGATTCCGGCGCACGAGGGAGGCGCGCAACCGGTCGCGGGCTTCCTCGATCAGGGGCCGCAACGCCGCGGCGAGATGCGCCGGGACGACCCTGCCGTAATAGGTCGTCACTCCATCCCAGGCGCCGAGGACCAAAGTACCCTTGAGCAAACTTCCCCAATCCCCGTCTCTCGCGCTGGCGCAGACCTTGTTCCGGGCGTTGAGCCAGCGCTTATCCGGTTTCTGGGCCTGATTGGTCGGAACCGGGGTCGATTCCAGTTCCTCGATCCATTCCTCCACGATCTCGGCGGGGGTCGGCTCGGGGGCTTCGAGGGCTTCCCAGGGGGAGGGTGCGGCTTCGGGGGAGGTTCCGTTCTCGGGGCGGTCCTCGTGGAGTTGGGTGGCGGTGTTCAGGAGCTGGAGGGTGGCGTCCAGCAGGATGCCTTCCGCGGCCCGTTTGTGCAGGGCGCGGAGGATCGTGAGCCGTTCCTGGCGATCCCCGTCGGCGAGCAGTCGTTCGAGGACGCGGGCGCGCAGTTCCACGTCGTCCTGCTCGTCGGCGATGCTCCAGCCGGGGGGGAGCCCGAGTTCCAGGCCGATCAGGCGGAGTCGCTGGAAGAAGAAGGCGTCCAGGGTGTGGACCTGGAAGCGATCCAGGTGGGGGAGGAGTCGGCCGAGGAGTTTCGCGCAGCCCTCCGCATCGAGGAAGGGCCGAGCATCGGGGCCGAGCAACTCGTGGGGTAGTTCGGCCGGATCCGTGCAGCAGGCGCCGTCGGCGAGGGTGCCGAGGACGCGGGCCAGGATCTCCCCGGCCGCCTTGCGCGTGAAGGTGGTGGCGAGGATCCGCTCCGGTGGCACCCCGGCCGCGAGTCGGGTCAGGAAATGGCGGGCCAGCGCGAAGGTCTTGCCGGTGCCGGCCGAGGCCAGCAGGAGCCGGGTCGGGGCCGGGGTGGGGGAAGTCATGCTTCCACCTCCGCCAGCAGCGGGCTCTCGTCGGAGTCGTCGGTGGGGGGCGGCGTTTGCAGGCCCACTCCGGCGATCGCGGCGAGGATCGGATCCCGGTCGGGGAACTGCGCGACTTCCGCGAAGAGCCCCCGTCGGACCGCGCGCGCGATTTCCTCCGCCCGTCGATCGGCGTCCTCGAAGTCCTCCTTCTCCCAGTCCGCAAGGAGCAGCGGGTCGGCATCGGGGTCGCCGGAGAGGGCCAGGTAGCCGACTTGCAGCTTCGGGTCCCCGGGTTCGGCCGCGATCGGGATCGGGAGGTCGAGCCGCGCGGCGAAGCGCGCGTAGAGGGGGAGCTGGAGATCCTTCCATTCCCCGGATCTCTTGTGGGTCTCGCTGGGCTTCTTGCGCGTGCCGCTGGTCTTGTAGTCGAGGATCGCCCAGCCCTTGCCGGGGTGATGGTCGATGCGGTCGATGCGGCCGCGCACGCGCATGGGTGCGGGTCGGGCAGGGCCATCGGGCCACGGGGCGAGGGGCAGCGCGCAGTCGGCGGGCAGGGCGCATTCCACCGCCAGGATCCGCCAGCCCGCGGCGGCCCGGCGCGCCTGCCAGCGGGCGAAGGCGTGCAAGCGCAAGCGGAGTTGCTCGGTCTGCAAGGTGGCGATGGGATGGGGCCGGGAGCCGAAGCGGTGCCGGACTTCGGTCTGGAGCAAGTCGTCGAGGACTTGCTGGATGCGCGCCGGATCGGTGGAGTCGCGGTCCGGGGATTCGCCGAAGTCTTGCAGCACCGAGTGCGCCAGGGTGCCGAAGTGCATCGGGTCCATCTCGGGGCCGGGTTCCGTGACGCTCTCCAGTCTCAGCACATGGCGGAGGAGGAAGTAGAGGGGGGAGAGGATGTAGTCGCGGAAGGAGGTGACCCGCATCGCGATCACGCTGCGCTGGGGATCGGGCGGGGCGGGGGGGCCGTCGTCCTCGGCGCAGGGGCTCGCGGGACGGGGGAGGCCTTTTTCTTTCTCGGTCTCGGAGAGGGCGCGACGGAGGTTGCGGGCGGCGCGGCGCGGCTCGTCGAGGAAGAGCAGGCGGCTGGGCAACAGCGGGTCGCCGACGGTGCTGCGGCGGCTGCTGAAGAGGTGGAAGTCGCGGCGGGTGTGGAGGAGCAGGGCCAGCAGGCAGGCGTCGCGGGCGGCGCGGGAGGCGGAGTCGGGAAGGCCCAGCGCGGTGCGCAGGCGGTCGGGCAGGAAGGAATCGCCGCGGGTGGAGGAAGGGATCAGGCCCTCCTGGAAACCGGTCAGGAGCAGGGCCGGGGCGGGGTCCAGGGGCAGTTCCAGCCAGCCCAGGAGTTCCACCGCGTCTTCCTCGGGCCGCGGGGGGATGCTCGCGGCAGCGGCTTCCTCCAGGAAGAGGTGCAGGGCCGCGGGGGCGCGCAGCGGGGCGCTCGCGAGGAGTTCGGCGGGGGCGGCCTCGAAGGCGGCGAAACTGCGTTCCAGGGCGGCGAGGCTCCCGTGGAGAAGGCGTTCCTCCTCGATCTCGGGGCGGAGGAGGGTGTCCTCGCCGAAGGCGCGGCGCAGGAAGGCGCGCGCGGCGGGGGCCCAGTCCGCGATCGGGCGCGAGTCGTCGGC
>CAYVRL010000037.1:0-10980 GCA_964454065.1 uncultured Planctomycetales bacterium
ATCGTCGGGCGGCGCGGCTGGCCGCCGCGGCGACACGTGCGGCTTCCCAGGCCGGCACTCCCTGGTGGAGGCGGATCAGATCCACTCCCTGGCTTGCGCAGAGAGCCGCGGCGCCCGCGGTCCCCGCTTCCCGTTCGCGCGGGGGGCGCGGTCCGAGGGGGGCTTCGAGGAAGGATTTCCGCGAGGGCCCCACGAGGACCCGACAGCCCGTTGCCCGGAGTGCCCCGACCTGCCCGAGGATCTCGAGACTGGCGGCCGCGTCCTTGGCGAAGCCGATCCCCGGATCCACGATCAGCCGTTCGGGGGCGATGCCCGCCTCCAGGGCCAGGGCGATCCGAGAGCCGAGTTCGTCCACCACGGAGCCCAGCAAGTAGCGGTAGGAGGCTTCCCTCATCATGGTGGCGGGAGTGCCGCGCATGTGCATCAGGCACAGATCGCAGGTGGAGCGAGCCACGACCCCGGCCATGCCCGGATCCCCCAGGGAACTGACGTCGTTGATCATCTCGGCGCCCGCCTCCAGGCAGGCTTCCGCCACCGCCGCGGAACGGGTGTCCACCGAGATCCGCAGGGAGGAGTGTTCGCGTAGTTCCGTGATCACGGGAAGGAGGCGCTGGAGCTGGATGTCGGGAGGAACCGCTTGGGCGCCGGGACGGGTGCTCTCCGCACCGAGGTCGATCCATCGGGCCCCCTCGGTCTCACGGGCGGCGGCCGCGGCCAGCACCGCTCCCGGTTCCAGGAATTCACCGCCGTCGCTGAAGGAATCGGGGGTCAGGTTGACGATGGCCATGAATTCGGGCTCTGCCCAGGGGCGGGCACAGGCCTGCGCAGCCGTTTGGATCCGGCCCGCGATCCAATGGGCCCGGCACCAGGGATCGTCCGTGGGGCCGGCGGCGAGTTCGGGCAACCATCCGAGGTCGGCACAGAGCTGGAAAGCCTGCGAGCCGTCGGGAAGCGTGCCGCCGACCCGGATCCCCAGGGAGTCCAGGGCTTCCTCGCATTCCGGGGTGGACGCAGCCGGAGCCCGCCACCAGGCGCCACCGAGAGGGACGGCCTGGTGGGGGAGGGCGAAATGGGGAAGTTCCCACGGGAAACTCACCGGGGCAGTCTAGCGGAATTCGCCCCGGAATCCCTCCGAGCCTTCCGGCCGGGATTCCGTTCAGGCGGGGGAGAGCCCCTCTCCCTGCGGCGGGACCATTCCTTCCCCGCTCTCCTCGACCTGGGGTGTGGCTTCGGGAGACGCGATCTCGGCATCCGGGGTCTGATCCGGAACCGGAGGAGGAGTGGAGTTCGCGGGGGAGCCGGGACGGATCTGGTCCGCGGTTTCCCCGGCCACGAGGCGCCGGACCTCACTCCCTTGCAGGGTTTCGAAACGGAGCAAGGCCTCCGCCAGGCGTTCCAGGGATTCGCGGTTGGAGAGGATCGTCTCCTGGGCCCGCTCATAGGCCTGGTGGAGGATCCGATGCAGTTCCTCGTCGATTTCCCGGATCGTCGCCTCGGAATGGTCCCTGCCCACCGTGAGTTCCGTCCCGAGGAACTCGCTGCCGTAACGGTCGGCGAGGTGGATCGGACCCAGACGATCACTCATTCCCCACTCCGTCACCATCAGCTTGGCGATATGGGTGGCCCTCTGGATGTCGTTGGAGGCCCCGGAAGTGATGTCGTTGCAGAAGACCTCTTCCGCCACCCGGCCTCCGAAGAGGACCGCGAGTTCGTCCAGCAGGCGTCTGCGGGACATGTGCATCCGGTCCCGCTCGGGGAGCATCATGGTGGCGCCGAGGGCCATGCCGCGGGGGATGATGGTGACCTTGTGGACCGGTTCGGTATTCTCCAGCAGGGAACTCACGAGCGCGTGACCGGCTTCGTGAAAGGCCGTGATCCGTTTGTCCTCGGGATCCATCACCCGGGATTTCTTCTCGCGACCGAAGGCGATCTTGTCTCGCGCCTCGTCGAAATCGGCTTGCGTCACCTGTTCTCGGTTCTTGATGGCTGCTCCAATGGCCGCCTCGTTGACCAGGGCGGCGAGCTCCGCCCCGGAGAAGCCCGGAGTGCCGAGGGCGACCGCGCGGAGGTCGATCTCCGGGCTCATCGTGACTTCCTTGGAATGGACCCTCAGGATCGCTTCCCGACCGCGGACATCGGGGAGATCGATCACGATCTCACGGTCGAAACGTCCCGGCCGGAGGAGGGCTGGGTCCAGCACGTCGGGGCGGTTGGTGGCCGCCATCAGGATGATTCCCTCGTCGGTACCGAAGCCGTCCATCTCCACCAAAATGGCGTTCAGGGTCTGCTCTCGTTCGTCGTGACCCCCGCCCATGCCCGTGCCGCGTTTGCGCCCCACCGCGTCGATTTCATCCAGGAACACGATGCACGGGGCGGATTCCCGGGCCTGTTTGAAGAGATCCCGGACCCGGCTGGCCCCGACCCCCACGAACATCTCGACGAAATCGGAACCGCTGATCGAAAAGAAGGGGACCTCCGCTTCACCGGCGATGGCCTTGGCGAGGAGGGTCTTCCCGGTTCCGGGAGGGCCGACGAGGAGTACGCCGCGGGGGATCCGCCCTCCCAAGCGCTTGAACTTCGCCGGCGAGCGCAGGAACTGGATGATCTCGTCCACTTCCTCCTTGGCTTCGTCGATGCCGGCGACGTCCTTGAAGGTGACCTTGGTGTCCGATTCCTTGTTGTAGACGACGGCCCGGGAACGCCCGAAGGACATCAACCCTTGGCCTTGCCCGCGCATCTGGCGCATGAACAGGAACCAGAACAGGAGGACGAGGATGAGGAGCGGCCCGAAAGTGGTGAGGAAATAGAGGAGGAAGTTGTTCTGCTCCTCGGTGGTCAGGCCCGTGACCTCGTCGAAATAGAGCCCCTGCTCCAGTTCCGCACCCTCCTCCTGGAAGGCCGTCGCCAGGACCGCGAGATCGGTGTGATCGGCTTCGTTCCCGACGATCTCCGCATAGTGCATGCCTTCCGCGTCCGCGAAATCGGCGAAGAAGCGCTGGACCATGCGCGGGGCGCTCTTCGGGTCTCCGGGGGTCGAAAGCTCCCGGATCGAGAGCGGGTAGCCGCGCAAGGGATGGATGCTCCCCTCCTTGAGTTTCCTCAAGAAGATCGCTTCCGGGATCGGCGGCCCGAGCTCCTTGGCATGGATGCGGCGGATTCGTTCGCTGGCGGCCGCTCCGTCCGGAACGGTCACGACGAAACCGATGCGTGTGTCCCCGGTCGCGGTTTTCGAGTCGGGGGTGGCGTCGGCGGGAATGGTGCCGGAAATGCGGTTGCCGGACACCTTGGGAGATTCCACTTGGCCGGTATAGAGCAGAGCCCAGAATTCGTCCTCGCTGAGGTGCCTCTGGGGAGCTTGGGGACCGAAGACCACCAGAAGGAGCAGCAGCAGGGCCGAAACCAGGAGCACCGGACCGAGACTGCGGCGGCTCTTCGGCTTGGGATTCGGGCGGAGGGGGGTGGGGTCGTGGTCCATGGCTTCAGCGACTCAGGGCCTCCAGTCGCATCCCTGCTTCTAATACGACGGACTCCGACATCCAATCGAGGATTTCGTCGAAGGTCCGACGGGCGTCCTCCCCGGCGGAGGGGAGGAACTCCAGCTCCCGGCGCAGGCTGCCGGAAGCCACGTCCTGGCCGCTACGATCCTCCAGACTCCAGTCCACGATCAAGACCGAGCGTCCGAGGAGCGCCCCGCCGCGGGGATCCCGGACCGGGGCGTCTCGGAGGGCGTCGTGAATGCTGCTGTGCAAGGTGTAGTCGGCGGCTTCCCCCGTGAGGCGCACGTCCAGCAAACGCTGGAAATCGGACCTCAGGGAGCGCGTGAAGGAGGCCTCGATTCCACGCCAACGGCTGTCGTTGTCCGCGGTCGGGACCGCCAGACTGCGTCCTCCCCCGGCCGCCGGATCGACGACCCGGTAACCGCAGGCACTCGTCCCGAGGAGCAGGAGGAGGGCAGGGAGGAGCCGACGGCTCAATCGGGTACCTTGGGTTCGGGCAGGGGAGGATCCTCGGCCGGGAGCTGGGCCAGCCGCTCCTTGCCCTCGGCGGCGGGTGCGACCGCCTTGCTCTGGGCGGCGAGCTGGTAGTGGTAGCGAGCGCCCCGCACGTTACCGATCGTGCGGTAGTAGTCCCCGATCACCAGTTCCCGCTCGGCGCCCAGGGCGATCAGGCCGTCGAGGGTCTTGCGGGCCTCCTCGCGATAGAGACCGGAAGCATAGTCTTCCAGGTACTTACGCAACTGGTTCGCCGAACGCTCGATCAACTGCCCATCCACCCAGGGACCGTCGATCCGGCGCGCACCGCACATGCCCAGCCGGATAGTGGCGAGGTCGGCGAAATCCGAGGAAGGATGGGCCTGGAGGATCATCCGGTAATCCGCCGCAGCTTCGTCGAAGCGTTGTTCGCCATAGTTGTAGTTGGCCACCGCGGCCAGGGCCTGCGCGGCATAGGGACTCCGCGGCGCCCAGGTGGCGAGATTGTGCAGGGTGGCGATTCCCCGCGAGCGGTCCGGAAAGATGCCGAAGGCGAGGCGCTTTCCCTGGAGCAGGTCGAGCCCCATCTGGTAGAGACGATGCTCGACTTCCTCGGCTTCGCTGGCCAGGCTGGAGGAGGAGATGAATTCCTCGTAATGACGGATGGCGCCGTCCCAATCCTGGCGCGCGTAGGCGATGTTGCCGGCCAGCAAGCTGTAGTCGCGTTGGCTGGCCCGGTCGAATTCCTCGCGACGACGGCTGCGAATCGCGCTCCAGGCCTTGGAGTACTCCCCGGCTTCGTACAGCTGGCGGGCCTGGGTGAGGTCTTGCTGGGACCAGGGCTCCGGTGGGGGAGTATGACAGGCGCCCAAGCCGAGCAGGAGCAAGGGTAGGAAGGAGAAGGCTTTCACGGGTTTCGATCGTCGAGCCGAAGCCGCTCGCGGAGGACGGACCAGCCGCGGGGCGGTCGCTCGAGGTGGTAGGCCAGCAGTTCGCCCAAGATTGTAAGGCAGTCCGCCCCCTCCCTCGCGCTCAGATCGTCGATCGAGGCCGGATTCCGACTCAGGGTCGCGAGCCGCTCCCGCGAGTCCCTCGTGAGTTCGCGCCCGGGCAGGGCCGCGGCGGCACTCTCCGGATCCTCCCAACTCGGCGCGAGGCCGAGCAGGGCCACCCCCTCGCAAAGGGCGCGTAGACAGGCCGGGGCCAAGGGGAGGCCGGAGGCGAGGTTGCGGAGGTTCCGCTCCAGATAGGAGTAGGCCTCCTCCGCGGAAGGGCCGGAGGGCGCGGCCAGTTCCGCGAGTTCCGCGATCACCGCGGCGGCGGCCATTCGGCCCGGATTCCGCGAGAGCCCGGACTGACGGTCGATCAGGACCGCCCGGTAGAGTTGGAGCATCTCCGTCTCCTCGGAGCCGCCGTAGTCCGCCTCGATCAGGGCCCACGTGTCGAGGACTCCCATGGCGCCGCTGTTGGGCTTGTAGACCCCCTTGGCGAGGAGCGGGACCACGCCTTCCCGGACGCTCAGGAAGTGCAGGGCCAGGGAGCTTTCGGAGTAGGGCCAACGGCGCAGGACGAAGCCCCGGGAGCGGCGGCGGCTCACGCGGCGTCGGAGGCGGCGGCGGGGCCGCGGCGGACCCGGACCAGGCGGATGCGTCGCTCGTCGGCGGCCGCGACTTCGAGGCGCAGACCGTCGACCGAGATCTCCTCTCCCACCGCGGGGACATGGCCGAAACGGTCGAAGAGCAGCCCACCCAGGGTGTCGTAGTCCTTGTCCTCGGGGAGGTCGGCGCCGAAGACCTCGTTCAGATCGGCGACGGAATAACGGCCGTCGACCATCGCTTCGTCCTCGCTCAAGCGTTCGAAGTGCAAGGCTTCGTCGGTGGGGTCGTGTTCGTCCTCGATCTCCCCGACGATTTCTTCGAGCAGGTCCTCGATCGCGACCACTCCGGCGGTGCCTCCGTACTCGTCCACGACCACGCAGAGGTGGAGGCGACGGCGGCGCAGGTCCTCCAACAAGGCCGGAACCCGGGTGGTCTCGGGCACGAAGTAGGGTTTGCGCATGTGCACGCGGACTTCCTCCTCGGCGCAGGAGGCGTCGTCCACGAGTCGGGGCAGGACGTCCTTCACGAAGAAGATGCCCACCACGTGATCCAGGTCTCCCTCGTGGACCAGGATGCGGGAATGACCGGCTTCATGGGAGACCCGCAAGGCGTCCGCCACCGTGGTCTCCACCGGAACCGAGGTCAAGTCGGTGCGCGGAGTCATCACCTCGGCGGCATCGGTTTCGGGAAGGTCGATCACGTGCGCGATCATCCGGCGTTCGAGAGGATTCAGCTCCCGCTCCCGGTGATGGTCTTGAGCGACCTCGATCAGGTCCACCGCGAGTGGGTCGGACGCGGGTTGCTCGGGATCGGCACCCAGGACCCGCAGCGCGCCCTCGAGCAGTACGGTGAAGGGGCGCAGCGGAATCGCGAGAGTGCGCAGGAGGGGCAGGAAGAGGAGGAGGAAACGGATGCCGCGGGCCCGGAGCGCCAGGGCGGGAAGGGCTTCGAGCAGGAGGCCGGCGATCAGGGAGAGGGCGGCCCAGATCGGCAGCCGTTCCGCGGAGGAAAGGGGCTCGGAACCGCGGATCAGGAAGATCACCGCCGCGATCAAGAACAGGAGACGGCTCAGGCCCGCGCTGGAGGCGAGATGCGGAGCGGCGTCGAAGCGGTCCTCCAGCTCCGCACGACGCTCGGGTACGGCCTTTTCGAGCAGAGCGGCGCGCAGGGGGGAGGAGAGCAGGGCCCGCAGCGCGCCGAAGATCGCCCCGAGCAGGATCAGCAGACCGGGAAGGAACAGGCCGTACGGGGACCAGACGGCGAGTGGCGGTTGGTCGAGGACCAGACGGAGCAAGTGCTCTGGAGGGAGAGTGAGGGCTGGACCGCTCAAGGGTGGCTCATTTCGGATTCGTGGGCTGGAGAACGCCGCGATTCGATTCTACACCGTGGGGCTGCCCTACGATGCCTCGGCTTGGAAGCATCCCCCTGCGATCTGTTCCTCCGCGGCGCCGACGCCGTGCTCACCCTGGACCCGGGCGAGGGAGGGGCGCCGCCTCCGGTGGCGGCCCTGCCCGGTCTACCCGTCCATGAGGATGGCGCGATCGCGATCGGGGGAGGAAAGATCCTGGCCGTGGGGCCGGAAGCGACCTTGCGCGCCTCCTGGCGGCCGCGCCGGGAATACGACTGCCGAGGGGGGGTGCTGGCTCCCGCCTTCGTGGACGCTCACGTCCATCCCGCCTTCGCCGCCGAGCGGGCCGAGGAGTTCGACTGGAGGTCGGCCGGGATGGGCTACCAGGAGATCGCCGCTCGCGGCAGGGGCATCCATTCCAGCGTGCGGGCGGTGCGGGCCGCTTCCGAGGAGGAGCTGGCCCGCGAGACCGCGTGTCACTTCCGCCGCATGCAGCGCCACGGAACCACGAGCTGCGAGGCCAAGTCGGGCTACGGTCTGGATCTCGCCAGCGAACTCAAGTCCTTGCGCGCCATCCGGACCGCGGCTCGGGAAACCGGCATGGAGGTCTTTCCGACCTTTCTCGGCGCCCACCTGGTTCCCCTCGAGTTCCAGGAGCGTCCCCAGGATTACCTGGAGCTGCTTTGCACCGAGATGTTGCCCGCGGTCTGGGAATCCGGCCTGGCGCGGGCCGCTGACGTTTTCATCGAGGGCGGAGCCTTCGATCCGGTCGCGGCCCGGGTCTACCTGGAACGCGCCCGGGAACTCGGTTTCGCGCTGCGGGTCCACGCCGAGCAATTCCAGTGCCTGGGAGGCGCGACCCTGGCCGTGGAACTCGGGGCGGAATGCGCGGATCATCTGGAAGCCCTCGACGACCATGGCTTGGAGGCGCTGGCGCTCTCGGGACGGACTTTTGCCGGCTTGCTCCCCGCGGTGCCGCATTTCCTGCGCCAACACGTCGATGCTCCGGCGCGCAAACTGCTCGCCGCTGGAGTTCCCTACTTCGTCGCGACCGATTTCAATCCCGGTTCCTGCTACACGCCGAGTCTTCCGGAAGCGGCTCATTTCGCCCGAGTGCGCCTGGGCCTGAGTGCGCTGGAGGCGCTTGCGGGAGTGAGCCTCTACGCTGCCGCCAGTCTGGGATTGCAAAGGAGGAAGGGGCGCATCGCGGTCGGTTGCGACGCCGACCTGGTGCTGCTGGATCTTCCGGGGGTCGCTTCCTTCGCCTATTCCTTCGGTGAGAACCCGGTTCGCAGGGTCTGGAAGGGCGGGAATCCCCTGGGTTTCGAAGGGGATTCCTGTCCCCCTGCTCGGGTTTGATCGCTTGGATCCGAGATCCTCCTCCAGGCAAGTCGGGACGGGTTTTCACGGAGAGAAGTAGGAAGGATTCTTCCTCCCTTCTTCTTTTGTGTTAGGGTGGAAGCAACCCGAGCAAGGAGGTGTGCTTTGAATCGTGTTCGTTCGTTGTTGGGAGACCGGAAGCGGGTCGTACAGGTGGATTGCAAGGCCACCGTCCGCGATGCGGCCAAGGCCATGGCCGAGGAGAACGTGGGTTCCACCGCGGTGATGGACGGCCGTCGACTGGTGGGCTTGTTCACCGAGAGGGATCTATTGAAGCGCGTGCTGCTTCGGGACTTGGACGTCGATCAGGTCCTGGTGGAACAAGTGATGACCCACGAAATCGTTACCGTCCACGCCGATGAGGACGTCCGGATGGCGCGTCTGCGGATGCGTGACCACCACATTCGCCATCTGCCGGTCGTGGGGGAGGAGGGCGAGATGATGGGGATGCTTTCCATTCGCGATTTGATCGTGGACGAGATGGAAGAAGTGAAACGGTATTTGCGGATCGAGGAGACCTAGGGAATCCCCCATTCCAGGGGGTGGGCCCGATTCCGGGGTGGCGGAGAGGGTGGGATTCGAACCCACGGGCCCGTGAAGGCCACCGGTTTTCAAAACCGGCCCGTTCGGCCAGCTCCGGCACCTCTCCGGCCGGAAGGCCCTAGGCCGGGCTTCCGGCTTGCTCCATCACTTCCTCGGTCACGTAGATCGGGGTTCCCATGCGCAGGGAGAGCGCGATCGCGTCGCTGGGGCGGCAGTCGATGGCCTGGAGGGATTCCTCCCGGCGCAAGTACAGCTCAGCGTAGAACTTCCCTTGGCTGACCCGGTTGACCACCATCTTCTCCACCTGGGCACCCAGAGCCCGGATCACCGCGGCCAGGAGTTGATGGGTGAGCGGTCGTGGAGTTTCCTGGCCCTTCAACACCCGACCGATCTCTCCGGCCTCCCGCGGGCCGATGAACATCACCAGGCGGCGGGGCGGGTTGCCCGGGGAGGGGTGGGCCTCCTCCAGGCGGAGAACCTGTTGGCTTTGATTCTCCACCAGGATCAGGCGGTTGAGGCGGACCTCGATCACGGGACTATCCTAGCGAAGGCATGGTGCAGGAACTCCTGGTCTCCGCGGCTCCCGGAGCTTTCCGCTTCCGCTTCGATGAGGAAGGGGTGCTGGTCGGGATCGTGCTGCCGCGGCCCGTCCCGGCGGGGGCGGATTCGGAGGCGTACGGCACGCCACGGGGGGCACCGGAAGCGGCTCGCGTGCGTTCCTGGCTCCGGCAGGTCCTGGCCGGACGGCCGACTCCCTTTCCCGGTCGCTGGCGGATGCCCGGGCGGACCCCCTTCACCCGCAGCGTGTACCAGGAGGTCGCGGCGATTCCTGCGGGTGCGATGCGCAGTTACCGTGAGGTCGCCGCCCGTTGCGGAGTTCCGGGAGCCGCGCGGGCGGTGGGCAACGCCATGGCCCGCAATCCCCTTCCCCTGGTCATCCCTTGCCACCGGGTGGTGGCTGCCGCGGGCCTGGGCGGTTATGGCGGCGGCCTGGAGCTCAAGGCCGATCTCCTTCGCCGGGAATCGGCGCTCGCCGCGCGCGGCTAGGCGCCCAGCCAGCTTCCGAAGAGGAACATCCCGGCGAGCAGGCAGGAAAGGGCGACCAGGGGGCGTAGCGGTCGCTGCCGGGGATCTCGGACGTGTCGAAGCACGAAGATCAGGACCAGGCCCAGACCCAGGGATGCCCCCAGGGCCGTCAAAACGGCCCTGGGCCCGGGACCGAAGGCGAAAGTCGCCACTGCACGGCCGAAGAACACGAGGGCGACAGCGCCGAGGAGGGCCCCGAGGGGCCGTCGCCCCTCCTCGGCGAGTCGTGGGATCGAGCGGCGAATCGACAAGCCGAGCGCCACGACCGGAAGGACGAAGGCCAGTTGTCCCCCCTCGACCCCCAGATTGAAGGCGAACAGGGCGGTGGCGCGTGCTCCTCCGGGCAGCCCGACCTGGCCCAGCACGCTGGCGAAACCGAAACCGTGGAGCAAGCCGAAAGCGAAGGCCGGGATCCAGGGCCGTGAACGGCGTGGGCCGAGGGCGATGTGGATCCACAGCACCGCGACGATGCTCAGGGCGATCCCCGGTTCCACCACGATCGGCGGCAGCACCAGGATGCCCAGGGCCGACAGCGCCAGGGTCAGGCTGTGAGCCAGGGTGAAGGCGGTGACCGCGCCCAGGAGGGCGCGCAGACCCGCGACTCCCAGGAGCAAGGCCAGCAGGAAGGCGAGGTGGTCGAAACCATCCAACACGTGGTGGAAACCGAATCCCAGGTAATCGAGGAAGGGTCGGGACTGGAATTCGGTGCGGGGTCGCTGGGCGTCGAGGAGCGCGTCCAGGCGCTTGCCGGCGAGGCCCTCGACGTCCACGAGGATGCGGTGATCGGGATTGCCGTCGTCGAAGAACAGGGCGCAGGCCACGGCCAGCGTGCGCGGTCGTCCAGGGAGATCCAGCCGGGCGCGCGTCTCCACCCAGTCCCGTTTCCCCGATTCCTGGTTGGCGAGCAGACCTTCGACTCGTTCGTAGCCTTCGAAACGGGGGTGGAAGTCCGCTCCATCCGCGGTCAACAGGAGGCCGTTGCCGAGATACTCTCGGATCCGCCCCCAGCCCGCGGCGAGTTCCGTCTCGGACAGCTCCCCATTTCGATCCCGGT
>CAYVRL010000038.1:0-10804 GCA_964454065.1 uncultured Planctomycetales bacterium
AAGGGGACATTTCGACGGTGATCATGTCTCCCGGGGTGATTCGGATGTAGTGCATCCGCATCCTTCCCGAGATGTGGGCGAGGACCTGGTGGCCGTTTTCGAGCTCCACCTTGAACTGCGCGTTCGGGAGGGCCTCCCGGACGATCGCTTTCAAGGTGATGGGCTCTTCTTTGGCCATGGACCGGTTTTCAATGCTTCTCCAGGGCTTCCTGGACCGTGCGGACGAAATCCGCTTGAATGCTCTCGATCGGACGGTCAGCGTCGATCTCGCGCAGGATGCCCTGCTCTCGGTAGTGGCCGATCAGGGCTTCGGTGGCATCGCGGTAGACCGCGAGGCGGTGTTCGACGACTTCCCGCGTGTCATCGGCCCGGCCGCGACCCAACAATCGCGCGACCAGGACCTCGTCGGGAGCCGTGAAGTATACCGTCAGGCCGGGGCGACCGCCAGGAACGGCGGCCAGTGCCTGGGCTTGAGGGAGGGTCCGCGGGAAACCATCCAGGAAGAGGACGGTTTCCGCATCCTGTTCGCGGATCCGTTTCGCGACCATCTCCACCATCAGTTCGTCGGGAACCAGGTCCCCGCGGCTCATGTAGCCCTGGGCCCGCTGCCCCAGGGGGCTGCCCTGGGCGACTTCCTCGCGGAGGAGATCGCCGGTGGAGAGATGGATCCAGCCGTGGTTGGTGGCCGCGACCTCGGCCTGGGTGCCCTTGCCGACACCAGGGGGGCCGAGAAGGATGATGATCATCAAGCGCCCCTCCGTGCCCAGCCGCTGCCGCCGCTCTTCATGAAGCCGTCGTAGTTCCGCATCAAGAGATGCGCATTCAGCTTGTCCACGACGTCCAAGGCCACTCCCACCACGATCAGGATCGAGGTGCCGCCCAGGAAGTAGGTGATCGCGAAGGGGACGTGCAAACTGTTGGTGACCATGGTCGGGATCACCGCGATCACGGCCAGGAAAGCCGAACCCGCCAAGGTGACCCGGTCCAGCACGAAACTCAAGTACTCCGACGTGGCCTTGCCGGGCCGGATCCCGGGGATGAACGATCCGTACTCCTTCAAGTTGTCGGCGATCTCGTCGGGCTGGAACATCAACCGCACCCAGAAGAAGGAGAAGAAGAAAATCAGGGCCGTGTAGACGCTGATGTAGGTGAACCCTGGAGTGCGGAAGGCTTGCCCGAGCCAAGTGAAGCCCGGCACGCTGCCCAAGACGTTGGGCACGATGAAGAGGGCCGACGCGAAGATGATCGGCATCACCCCCGCCTGGTTGACGCGCAAGGGCAAGTAGTGGCGGGCTCCGCCCATGACCTTGCGGCCACGGGTGAGTTTGGCCTGCTGGATCGGGATCCGCCGCTGGCCCCGCGTGATGTAGACCACCACCAGGACGGTACCCGCCCACATCGCGCCGAGAGTCACCGCCATCTGATGGGCGTTCTCGGCCACGGAGAGGAAACTCTGCACCGCCGAAGGGATCCGCGCGATGATGCCACACATGATGATCACCGATACCCCGTTGCCGAGGCCGTACTCGGAGATCTGTTCGCCGATCCACATGATGAACATGGTGCCAGCGGTCAGGGCGAGAATGACGGTCAGCCCGTAGAAGACCGAAGCTCCACCCGAGACCAGGCCGTACTGCTTGTTCAGAACCACCCCATAGAGGATGAAGAAAGCTTGCAGCAAACAGATCGGGATCGTGGCGAGCCGGGTGTATTGGTTGATCTTCTTCTGGCCGACCGCCCCTTCCTTGGAGATCGCCTCGAGAGAGGGCAGCACCTTGACCAGGAGACTGAAGATGATGCTCGCGGAAATATAGGGCATCACCCCCAAGGAAAAGAGGGTCGCACTCCCCATCCCGGCGCCGGTGAAGGCGTTCATGATCCCGAACAAGCTCCCGAAGGCACCCTGGTTGATCTTGTCCGCGGCCGACTTGACCACTTCCAGATTGATCCCGGGCAGGGGAATCTGGAAGCCGAGGCGGTAGACGAAGAGCAGACCGAACGTGGTCAGGATCTTCTTACGAAGATCGGGAATCCGGAACAGCGCCAGGAACTGGTTCATCGCCGTCGCCTAGTCCAGGACCTCCGCGACGCCACCGGCAGCTTCGATCTTCGCCTTCGCGGAGGCGGAGAACTTGTGCGCGCGAACCGTGAGGGGAATGGTGATCTCGCCCTGGCCGAGGACTTTCAACATGTTTCCGGTCCGGCGGCTCAAACCCTTCTCCAGAACGGTGTCGAGGTCGACCTCCGAACCACTTTCGAAGTTCTGCAAGAGTTCGATGTTGACCAAGGTGTAATGCTTCTTGAAGCGGGCATTGGTAAAGCCTCGCTTGGGCACCTTTCGGTAGAGGGGCATCTGCCCTCCCTCGAAACCGAGACGGGGATGGTCCCCGGAGCGCGAACGCTGGCCCTTGTGGCCGCGACCCGCGGTCTTGCCGGTTCCTGAACCGGGACCACGACCGACCCGCTTCCGAGCCTTGTATTTGGTCCCCTTGGCTGTGACGTCGTGGATCTGCACTAGACTTCCACCCCGCGGATCTCGGAGAGTTCCTCCTTGGTCCGCAATTGGGCCAGACCCTCGATGGTGGCCTTGACCAGGTTGATGGGATTGGTCGAACCGTAGGCCTTGGTCAGGATGTCCTTGATCCCGGCCAGTTCCAGAACGGCGCGCACCGTACCGCCCGCGATGATCCCGGTTCCGGGCGAAGCGGGGATCAACCGCACCTTGGAGGCGCAGAAATTCCCCTCGATCTCATGGGGGATCGTGGTGCCGACTCGCGGCACCCGCACCAGATGCTTGCGGCCGTCCTTGAAGGCTTTCTGCATCGCGGCGGGGATCTCCTTGGCCTTGCCGAATCCGTAGCCGACGACGCCATCCTGATTGCCGACCACGGTGAGAGCGGAGAAGGCGAAACGACGCCCCCCTTTCACCACCTTGGCGGTACGGTTGACCTTGAGGCGTTCCTCCTTCAGCTCGCCGAGGCGTTCGGCCTCCGCGCGGTCGAGGAATTGAATGGTTTCTCTGCTCTTGCCCATGATGCGGATCAGAACTTCAAGCCACCCTCGCGAGCGGCTTCGGCGAGCGCCTTGACGCGCCCGTGGAAAAGGTAGGGACCGCGGTCGAAAGCGACTTGCTCGACCCCAGCGGCCCGGGCCCGCTCGGCGATCAACGAGCCGACGGCCGCCGCCCGCTCCGTCTTGGGTTTACCCGCCAGTTGCTCCCGCAATCCGGCTTCGTAGTCGCTGGCAGCAGCCACCGTGCGACCCTGGGCATCGTCGATGAGCTGCACCGCGATGTGCTTGGAACTGCGATACACCGAGAGGCGCGGGCGGTCGCTGGCGAGGCGCAGGCGACGGCGAACCCCCAAAACCTTTCGGTGCTTCCGATTCCATTTCTTCTTCTGCTGCTTGTGGTCCATTTCGATCAAGCAAGCGCCTTCCCGGCCTTGCGACGTACTTCTTCGCCTTGGTAGCGGATTCCCTTGCCCTTGTAGGGCTCGGGGGGACGGATCCGGCGGATGTTGGCTGCGAACTGACTGACCTTCTGCTTGTCGATGCCGCTCACCACGATCACGGTGGGAGATCGGAGTTCCACGGTGATGCCCTCTGGCGGCACGCAATGGACGGTGTGACAGAAGCCCACCTGAAGCTCCACCCCCTTGCCTGCGGGCTTGGCATTCCAACCCGTGCCCTGGATCTCCAGGATCCTTTCGTAACCCTGCGTCACGCCCTGCACCATATTGGCGAGATGGGCACGAACCAGACCGTGCAAGGCCGCCGCGTTCTTCGCGGAGCCCGCGTCGGAGCGAGAAACGACTGCATTGCCGTCGACGACTTCCACCCGGATCTCGGGGAAGAGCGGGAATTCGAGTTGGCCCTTGGGCCCCTTCACGCGCAAGGTGGAGGGATCCACCGAAACCTCGACTCCGGAGGGAAGCGGTACGGGTTGGTTGCCGATTCTGGACATCGTGCTGCTCCTAGAAGACCGTGCAGAGGATTTCTCCCCCCACCCCGAGTTCCATGGCCTTGCGGTGACTCATGACTCCCTTGGAGGTGGAGAGAATGGAGACCCCGAGACCACGCCGTACTTCCGGGACATCTTGGACCCCGGAGTAGACCCGGCAACCGGGCTTGGAAATGCGCCGGATCTCGGTGATCGCGTTGACCCCATCCGGGTCGTACTTCAGTTCCACACGCAGGGAGGTGAAGCCAGAGGGATCTCGAACGGCTTGGACTTCCTTCACGTAACCCTCGTCCTTCAGGGCCAAGGCCAGACTACTCTTGAGTTTGGAGGAGGGAACGTCCACGAACTTCTTGCGCACCTGGATTCCGTTGCGAATCCGGGTCAGCATGTCGGCGATCGGGTCGGACATCGTCATGGTCTTACTCCTTACCAAGAGGCCTTGCGGACCCCAGGAAGTTCACCTCGGTGGGCGAGACGACGGAAGACCAAGCGCGAGACTCCGAACTTCCGGTAGTAAGCCCGCGGCCGACCGGTGAGGGCACAACGATTGTGCTGCCGGACCGGGCTCGCGTCACGGGGCATCTTGTGCAACTGGGCGTATGCCGCGGCCTTGTCCTCGAGTGAGGCCTCGGGATCCTTGATGATCGCGAGCAAGGGAGCGCGACGCTCCCGGTAGCGGGCCGCGATTTCGCGCCGCTTGATTTCGCGGTACTTGGTGCTGGTCTTGGCCATCAATTTTCCTCGTCGGAGTGGCGGAAGGGCATGCCAAAGCCTTGGAGCAGCGCGTAGCCCTCTTCGTCGGTGCGCGCGGAAGTCACGAAGGTGATGTTCATTCCTTGGGTGAACTCGACCTTGTCGAGGTCGATCTCGGGAAAGAGCGACTGCTCGGTGAGGCCCAGGCTGTAGTTGCCCTTGCCGTCGAAACGATCCTTGATACCGCGGAAGTCACGGATACGAGGCAACACCACCGAAATCAAGCGGTCGAGGAACTCGTACATGCGCGGACCCCGGAGGGTGGCCATGCAACCGATGGGCATGCCCTCACGGAGCTTGAAGCCCGCCACCGACTTGGTGGCCTTGGTGATCACCGGCTTCTGACCGGTGATCTTGGCGAGATCCTTGGCGGCGGATTCGACCCGCGCCTTGTTCTCGGTGGCCTTGCCCACCCCCATGCTGACTACGATCTTCTCCAGACTGGGAACCTCCAGGGCGTTCCGGTACTGGAAACGCTCCATCAGCTTGCCGTGCAGATCACTCTTGTACTTGTCGAGGAGTCGAGGCATCGTGTTAATCGAACTTGGTGCCGCAGGGAATCCCCACCCGAATCTTGTGGCCGTCCTGTACGACGGTGCGGGTGCGCACCCCCTTACCGGCCTTGGCACTCCACAAGAGCACATTGGAAACGGGGATGGACATCTCCCGCTCCACCGTGCCGCCTTGGGGATTGGCAGTCGTCTTGGGTAGGTTCTTGGTGTGCAGATTCACGCCCTCGACGTAGACGCGCTGGGCTCCCACGGAGACGTGCAGGACCTTGCCGCGTTGTCCTCGGTAGTTGCCGGCGATGACGATGACTTCGTCGCCCTTCTTCACGTGCATGATCAAACCACCTCCTGGGCGAGCGACACGATCTTCATGTAGCTCCGCTCCCTGAGTTCCCGCGCCACGGCGCCGAAGATTCGGGTTCCCGTGGGGTTCCCGTCTCCGTCGATCAGGACCAAGGCGTTGCTGTCGAAACGCACGTAACTGCCGTCCTTGCGACGCACGCGCTGCTTGGTGCGCACGATCACGCCGCGCACCACCTGGCCGGCCTTGACGTCCGCGCCCGGGACGGCTTTCTTGACGGAGGCCACCACCACATCGCCCAGGCTGGCGAAGCGACGCTTGGAACCGCCGAGCACCTTGATGCACTGGACCTCCCGAGCGCCGCTGTTGTCGGCGACCTCCAATCGGGTCTGCATCTGGATCATCTTCCTGCTCCTCCTTGCGGGCCTAGCGGCCGAGTACCTTGACCAGACGCCAGCGCTTCAGCTTGCTGTAGGGCCGGGTACTGATGATTTCGACGGTGTCCCCCACGCGGGCATCGTTCTGCTCGTCGTGGGCGTAGAATTTCCTGCGGAACCGAACGATCTTCCGGTAGAGCGGATGTCGCGAGCTACGCTCGACCCGCACGACGATCGTTTTGTCCATCTTGGCGCCGACGACCAGGCCACGGAGCACCTTGCGGGTACCGCGCTGCGCCTCCTCGGCGGACTGCTGGGCAGTGCTTTCAGTCATGATCAACGCGGCTCCTGACCGCGAACATGCAGTTCCCGCTCGCGCAGGATGGTCTTCAGCCGAGCGATCTGGCGTCGCAGACGCCCGATCTTGGCCGGGTCGGCGTTGCCCTCGGTCATGGTCCGGAAGCGGAGGTGGAAGAGTTCCTTCTCGCTCTCGTTGAGATCGAAACGGATCTCCCGGTCCTCCTTGCCGCGAATTTCCTTGGCATCCATGGTGTCGTTCGAAAGCCGAGGGCTAGAGGTGCTTGCGCGCCACCATGCGAACCCGCATGGGCATCTTGTGCGCGACTCGGTTGAAGGCGATGCGGGCGACGGATTCATCCACTCCGCCCAGTTCGTAGAGGATGGTGCCGGGTTTGATCACCGCCACCCAGCGATCGACGTCCCCCTTGCCGGAACCCATGCGGACTTCCAGCGGCTTGGAGGTGACCGGCTTGTGGGGAAAGACCCGGATCCATAGCTTGGCTTCGGCCGCACCACGCCCGGCGGCGATGCGCCCCGCTTCGATGGTCCGCGCGTTCAACCAGCACCACTCCAGGGCCTGGAGACCGAAATCCCCGAAGACCACCCGGTTTCCCCGGGTCGCCTTGGCCCGACAGGGGCCCTTGATGGGAGCGCGCTCGACCCGGCGATGGGCCTTGCGCGCGGCCGGCCCCTTGCCGCCCTTGAACGGGGTGCCGTAGGTTCCCTTGATCTTGCCCCGCTGGGTCTTGCGGTACTTGACTCGTTTCGGCATCAACATGGTGGTGCTCCGTCGTGGCCTCTGGGGTGAACCGCCCTAGAGGCGGGTGTTCTCTCCTGCGTAGATCCAGACCTTCACGCCCAGGACGCCGTAGGTGGTCTTGGCCTCGGAGAAGCCGTAACCGCAGCGCGCGGTCAAGGTCTGCAAGGGAATCCGGCCCGCCCGCTGGGTCATCCGCCGACTCATCTCGGCTCCGTCGATGCGGCCGGAAACCTGGATCTTGGCTCCTTCCGCTCCGGCGTTCATGGTGTTCTCCAGCACCCGCTTCATCTGGCGGCGGGGGGAAACCCGGCGCTCGATCGCGGCTGCGAGGTTCTCGGCGACCGTCTGGGCGTCCAGGTCCCAGTGCCGCACTTCCTGGATGTCCAGCTTCACCTCGAGGCCGGTCATCCTTTCGAGGTCCGAGACCAGGGCATCTCGGGTCGCGTACCCGCGACCGATGACCTCTCCCTTGCGCGTGGCGAGGATGATCACGGTCATGCGCTCGCCCCGGCGCTGGATGTCTACCCGCGAGATCACTCCCTTGCGAAAACGATCCCGGATCAGTTTGCGAACCCTCTGGTCCAACAGGAGCTGCGCGCCGTAATCCTTGCCGCGCGCATACCAACGGGAGCGCCAGGGCTCGCTGATCCCGATCCGGAAGCCAATGGGGTGGATCTTCTGTCCCATGATCAGTCCTCGTTGGTGGCGGCCGACTCCTGAACGGCCTTCTTCTTGGCCTTGCGCGGGGCCGATTTCGGTTTCGAAGGGGGCGCATCCACGCGCTCGGACACCACGATCCGGAGATGGGAGGTGCGTCGCCGCAAGGGCATGGTGCGACCCATGGATCCGGGCCGGAAGCGAATCCGACCGTGGAGGAGCGGACCCTCGTCGGCACGAACGTCCCGCACATAGAGGCTGTTCAGGTCCACCGCGTCGTTCTGGCCCGCGTTCGCGATCGCGGAACGAAGGACCTTGACGAAGAAGGCCGCACCCCGAGAAGGATTCACGGAGAGCAGCCCCAGGGCCCGGTTGACGTCCAGGCCTCGAATCAAGTCCGCCGCCGGCCTCGCTTTGCGGGCCGAGATGTGCGCGTATCGATGTGTTGCTCGGAAATCCATGGGGAGCTTTCCTTACTTCTTGTCGTGTCCCCGGAAGGTCCGGGTCGGGGCGAACTCCCCGAGCCGGTGGCCGACCATGTCCTCGGTCACGAAGACCTTCAGGAACTTGCGGCCGTTGTGGACCTGGAAGGTCATCCCCACGTAATCGGGAAGGACCGTGGAAGCCCGCGCCCATTTGCGAATCGGTTTCCGGTCGCCCGCACGAACGGCGGCATTGACCTTGCGCTGGAGGCGGGGTTCGACCCAGGGACCTTTCTTGACGCTACGAGCCATGGTTCTGCTTGTCCTTGGTTGACTTGCGCGGGCTAGCGGACACCCTTCTTGCGCCGCCTGACGATCATCGAATTGGTGGTCTTCCGCCGGTTGCGGGTCTTGCTGCCCTTGGCGGGCTTGCCCCAGGGGGAAACCGGGTGCTTGCCCTTGGTACGCCCCTCGCCCCCCCCGTGGGGGTGAGCGGCGGGGTACATCGCGACGCCACGCACGTGGGGCCGCTTGCCCATGTGACGCTTGCGGCCCGCCTTGCCCAGCTTCACGTTCTGGTGATCGGCGTTGCCGACTTCACCGATGGTCGCACGACAGGAGAGGTGGACCCGGCGGAGTTCGCTGCTCGGAAGCACGATCAACGCGTAATCCCCCTCCCGGGCGGCCAGTCGCGCCGATGCCCCCGCCGAACGGACCATCCGCGCGCCCTCGCCGGGGCGCAGTTCGATGTTGTGGACGTTCAGGCCCAGGGGCATGTCGCCCAGGGTCATCGCACACCCCACCTTGGGCTCGGCCTGGGGACCGGACATCACGGTGTCGCCTTGACGAAGGCCCTTGGGCCACACGATGTAGCGCTTCTCGCCGTCGGCGTAGTGCAAGAGGGCGATGTAGGCGGTGCGGTTGGGGTCGTACTCGATGTGGGCGACCTTGGCCGGGATTCCGTCCTTGTCACGGCGGAAGTCGATGATCCGGTAACGACGCTTGGCCCCCCCTCCACGATGGCGCGCGGTCACCCGCCCGCGGTTGTTGCGCCCCCCGGTCTTCTTGAGAGGGGCGAGGAGGCTCTTCTCCGGCTTCTGCCGGGTCAGCTCCGCCCGATCGAGCACGGAACCGCCGCGCCGTCCGGGAGAAGTGGGCTTGTAGAACTTGATGGCCATGCTGGAACCCCGCTTACAGGAGGTCGATCTTGTGACCTTCCTTCAGTTCCACCACCGCGAGTTTGCGCGGCGGAGTGTGGTAGGCGATGGCCCCCCGGCGCCGAGGCTTGCCGGGGCGGACCATGGTCCTCACCGAGGCCACCTGGACCTCGAAGAGAGCTTCCACCGCTTGCCGGATCTCGATCCGATTGGCGCCGCCGGCGACCTCGAAGCGGTAGACGTTGAGCCGTTCCTGTTCCGCGGTCGACTTCTCGGTCAGGACCGGCTTGAGGATGATCTGGTAGTAGTCGGCGAGGCTGGTCATCTCAAGCATCCGCTTCCGAGGTGGCGACAGGGGTCGAGAGGCGGGCGAAACGAGCGCCGAGGACCTCCAGGGCTCCCTCTTGCAAGAGCAGCCACTTGTGGGCCAGGAGATCGTAAGCGGTCGCATCGGCGGCGAGCCGCACCGAGACCCGGGGGAAGTTGCGGAAGGACTTCCAGACCGTGTCGTCGGCCTCACGGAGGAGGAGCAAGACGCTGTCGCGACCGGTTCCGAGACCGCCGAGGATTCCCCGGGCCTTCTTGGCGGAGGGAGCGTCCATCTCCAGACCGGCCAACTCGTGGACCTGGCCGTCCCCGAGCTTGCCGAGCAAAGCACTGCGCAAGGCCACCAGACGCTGCTTGCGGGGCAAGTGATACGTCCAGTTGCGCTTGTTGCGAGGGCCGAAGACGGTGGCCCCACCCCGCCAGAGGGGGTTCTTGACATCCCCACTGCGGGCCCGACCGGTCTTCTTCTGCTTCCAGGGCTTGCGGATGTGGCCCGCGATATCGGAGCGGATCTTGGTGTGGGCGTCGCCCTGGCGACGGTTCGACTGGTACTGGACCACCGCATCCTTCATGGTCCGATAGAGGACCTGACCACCGAGTTCCAGTCCGCAGGGCTTTTCTCCCTGGGCGCCGCTTGCGATGTCGTAGGTTCGGATGTTCTCCATGGCTACTTGCCGCCCCCCGCGACGGGCGCGGTCTTGGCGCTCCGGATTTGGAGGAGGCCGTTGGGAGGTCCGGGAACCCCGCCCCGGACCAGGATCAGGCCCCGCTCCGCATCCACCCCTTCCACGACCAGGTTCTTCACGGTGCGCCGGACCGCACCGTAGTGCTTGGCCATCCGGGTTCCCTTGAAGACGCGCCCGGGATAGGCGCAGGCCCCGATCGCACCGGGCTGGCGTACGTTCATGCACCCGTGGGTCTCGCTGCCCCGGGCGAAACCGTGACTCTTGATGGTGCCCGCGAAGCCCCGACCCTTGCTGGTACCCGTGACGTCCACCACCTCCCCCT
The DNA here is from genome assembly GCA_964454065.1 of uncultured Planctomycetales bacterium. Lineage (GTDB taxonomy): Bacteria > Planctomycetota > UBA1135 > UBA1135 > UBA1135 > CAYVRL01. Next base: position 10,533 of record CAYVRL010000038.1, read on the forward strand.
GCTCGAAGAGCCCCGCTTGGAGTTCCTGCCCCAGCTCGTAGCCCTCCGTCGAGTCCACGCGGAACTCCCGGAGGACGCGGAAGGCCGGTACTCCCGCCTTCTCCGCAGCCACCCGCTGGGGCTTGCGCACGTGCTTGGCCCGCGCCGGAACGAATCCGACCTGGACCGCGGCGTACCCGTCACGGTCCGCGCTGCGCAGCCCGGTCACCGTGCAGGGACCGGCTTCCAGCACGGTCACCGGAACCACCGTGCCGTCCTCCCGGAACAGCTGG
>CAYVRL010000039.1:0-10767 GCA_964454065.1 uncultured Planctomycetales bacterium
GGTCTTCGCTCCTTCGCCCGACTCCGCATCGGGGTCGTCCAGCCCGGGCCCGACACGGTGGATTTCGTCCTCCCCCGCTTCCGCGCCTCCGAGAGGAAGGTCATCGAGGAAACCCTCGAAACCGCCTCCTGGGCCGCGGAGGACTGGCTCCAGGGCCTCCCGATCGTGGAGATCCAGAGCCGCTACAACCGCCGCACGCCCTAGGCGGACCCGCCGCGACCCGCGGCAGCAACCGGTCGGACCGGAACGGCATCATGACAACCACGCAACTGCAGAACTACCAAGCAATGTTCCTCCTGGACAATCAGGAGGTCCGCGAGCATGGCTTCAATGCCATCCGGGACCGCGTCCAGGCCACTCTCGAGAAACATGGATTGGCGGTGAAGGTACTCCGCCTGTGGGGCGAGCGTCCCCTCGCCTACCCGATCCAGGGACGGCAGCGGGCGACGTACTTGCTCGGCTGGCTCCAGGGGGAAGGAGAATCCGTCAACCGCGCCAAGAAGGATTTCTACCTCGTGGGACCGGTCCTGCGGGTTCTCTTCCTGCGCGAGGAAGCCATTCCGGAAGAGGAACTCGCCACCGGAATCCAAGAGATCCGGGACGATCAGGTGGTGATTCCCGACGATCAACCGGAAACGGAACCCGAGTCCGCCGCCCTGACCGAGGAAGCCGAGGAAGAGGGGAGCGAGACGTCGGAGACCGGCGAGGGACAGGCCGAGGAACCGGCGGAAGCCCCCGCGTCCCACCCTGCGGAGGACGTCGGAATGGCGACGGAAACCGCGGAAGCCGCCCCCGAAACCGCGAGCACCGAGAAGGAGGACTGAGCCATGGCCACCGAAGAACGTCGCACCCTCTCCGCGGGCATCCAGAACTTCGACTTCAAGGACGTGGAGACCCTCCAGCGATTCCTGACTCCGCAGGGCCGGATTCACGGTCGCAAGCGCACCGGCCTGGATTCACGCCGTCAGCGCCGTCTGATGCGCGCCATCAAGTACGCCCGTTTCCTGGCCCTCCTGCCCTACACGAATCGATGAATACCCGCGTCATCCTCCGTCAGGACATTCCCAGCCTCGGCCACACCGGAGACGCCGTCGAAGTCCGCCCCGGCTACGCCCGCAACTACCTGTTTCCGAAGGGCCTGGCCTATCCCTACAGCGAGGACTCCTTGCTCCGGGTCGAAAAGGATCGCATCCTGGCTGCCGAGAAACGGGCCGCCCAGGATGCGGAATTCTCCGCGGTGGCGGAGCGCATCTCCTCGGTGCAGCTCACCTTCGAGGAGAAGGTCTCGCCGGAGGGCCACCTTTACGGCTCGGTCAGCGCGGCACGCATCGCCGAAGCCCTGGGGGCCCAGGGCTTCGAGATCGAGGAACGTCAGATCCGGCTCGCGGAGCCCTTGCGCCAGATCGGCGAGTTCACCGTTCCGGTCCACGTCCACGGCGAGCTCGAGGCCCAGGTGAAGGTCTGGGTGGTCTCGGTGGCGCCTGCCACTCCTCCCGCCGAGGCCTGAGAGGGCGGCCGTGTCGGCGGGGATCGGGGCCAGGGGGCCTCGGAACCGCTTCCGGGCTTGCGCGTCCGGCACGGCTATCCTGACCCGTTCCCATGGGCTCGGAAGTCCTCCAGACCCCGCAGCGGCCGCGCGATCTCGAAGCCGAGAAGTGCGTCCTCGGGAGCATTCTGCGGGATCCCCGCTGTGCCACCGAGGTCGCGGCGCGTCTCTGCCCGGAGGATTTCTACCTCCCCCGGCACGCGGAATTGTTCCGGATCCTGCTGACTCTGGATCAGCGTTCCGCGGGGAGTTGCGACCCGGTCACGGTCGCCCACGAGATCGACCGCAGCGGCCGGGGGGAGGAACTGGGGGGGCGGGCCTACCTCGAGGAGCTGATGCTCTCGGTACCCTCGCTGGCCTTCCTGGACAATCACTTGAAGATCGTTCGGGATCTTTCCCTGCGCCGAGGTCTGCTCGATGCGGCGGAGGAGATCGAGCGGCGCGCGGTCGGCAGCAACGTCGAGATCCGCCAATTGCTCAACGACGCGGAGCAGGCGGTCTTCAAGGTGGGCGATCGCCTGGTGGAGGGCCAACTCTCCAGTGCTTCCAAACTGGTCAAGCAGAGTCTGGAGCAGATCCTCGGCGAAGGCTCCCATCAGCAGGGCTTGAAGACCGGCTTCATCGACCTGGACGAGAAACAGGGTTTCCGGCGCGGTGATCTGGTGGTTCTCGCGGCCCGGCCCTCGATGGGCAAGACCGCCCTGGCCCTGAACATCATCGAGAGAGTCGTCATCGCTCAACAACAGGAGGCTCAGCCTGGTTCGGTCCTGCTCTTCTCCCTGGAGATGCCCGCCGAGCAGATCATCCTGCGCATGATGGCCTGTCTGGCCAAGGTCCGTCACGACGCGGTGCGGAAGGGACACTTGGATCCCACCGACAAGAAGCGTCTGGTGATGTGCTGCGACCAGCTCTCCCGCGCTGCCCTCTACATCGACGATTCCTCGCAGCCGTCGTTGGCCGAGATGCGGGCCAAGGCGCGGCGCGTGAATCGCGACCAGCGGCTGGCCCTGATCGTGGTGGATTACCTGCAACTCTTGAGCGCCCGCGCCGAGAGTCGCCAACAAGAGATCTCCCTGATCTCCCGCAACCTCAAGAGCATGGCCCGCGACCTCGAGGTCCCGGTGCTGGCCCTGGCCCAGCTCAACCGGAAGGCCGAGGACCGCAGCGATCACCGGCCCATGCTCTCCGACTTGCGCGAATCCGGCGCCATCGAGCAGGACGCGGACCTGGTGATGCTCCTCTATCGCGAGTCCTACTACGACAAGGAAACCGAAAACAAGGGGATCGCCGAGTTGATCATCGCCAAGAACCGGAACGGCCCGACCGACGACTTGAAGCTCCATTTCACCAAGGAGCTGATGCGTTTCGAGAACGCCATGGTCGATTCCGGAATCTGAACCATGCTGCCGCGTTCCGTGCTCCTCCTCATGGCCCTTTTCGTGGCCCCGTTGCCTCTCCGGTCCGCGGTCGCCGCGCAGGAACCGGCTCCTGGTCAGGCCCCGATCGTGCAAGAGATCCGAATCATCGGCGCCGGGGCCCGGGAGGCCGCCGTCCGCGCCGCCTTGCGCACCAAAGTGGGGGAAGCACTCAATCCCCGTACCCTGCACCGGGACGAGGAATTCCTCTGGAACCCGATGCGGATCCGGGTGGAGAGGGTCACGACCACCGACTTGGAGCCCGGAAAGGTACGGCTCAACATGTACGTGGTCCCGGTGGAAGCGCTGTCCCGGGTGATCTTCGTCGGCAACGAGGAGTTCAAACGCGACGAACTCCTGACCGCGGCGGGTCTAGACGGGGTGCAGTCCATCGCGGTGGATCGGATTCCGCGTTTGATCGGGGATCTGGAGGCCTTCTACCGGAGCAAGGGCTACCGTTTCGCCAAGATCGAAACCGAAAGCGATCCGCAGAAGGACGAGCTCCGGGTCCGCATCGAGGAAGGTCCCCTGGTCCGGGTCGGCGACATCCAGTACACCGGGAACGAGGCCTTTCCCGCGAGCAGCTTCTTCGGGGTCGGCACCAGCCTGAACTCGACCATCGAGTCCGGGGACGGTTGGTTCATCTTTCCCGGCACCCCCTACGTGGATGAAACGGTGCGTCGGGACCTCCACGCGATCCAGGATCTCTACCACGAGTTCGGCTATCTCGATGCCCGCGTCAGCCTCGCCCAGGAGGAGTTCTACCGTTCCGATCGTTCGCGGGTACGGCTGGTCTTCGCGATCGAGGAGGGACCGCTCTATCACGTGCGTTCGGTGCGCGTCGAGGGCTACCAGGGCGCTCAGCTCGCCTATCCCGCGGAACGGCTGGAGAAGGAGCTCAAGCTCCAGCCCGGGCAGCCCTTCGAGCGGGCTCGCATCGCCGTGGACGAGGCCGCCTTGCGCAAGTTCTACGGGGAGCGCGGCCACCCCGCTTACGTCGCGGGTCGCCCGGACTCCAAGGGTTTCTTCCGTTTCAATCCCCCCAACGGGGATCCCAAGCTGGTGGTGGATCCGGACCATGCCCTGGTGGACGTGATCTACGAGGTCCGGGAGGGCCACCGCATGCGGATCCGGGACGTCCTCGTCACCGGAAACTCCCAGACGCAGGACCGGGTGGTCCGCCGGGAGATCAGCCTCGAGCCCGGCGACCTCGCCGACGCCGATCAGGCGATGCGCTCTTGGCGGCGCTTGATCGGTCTCAACTACTTCCAGGATCCGGAGACGCGGCAGCCCTTCGTCGACTGGCGCTTCCTGGAGACCGATCGCCCCGACTGGGTGGACTTGCAGTTCGAAGTCGCGGAAGGTCAAACGGGTCGCATGCTCTTCGGCGGAGGCCTGAACACCAATACCGGGCCCTTCCTGTCCATCAGTCTGCAGAAGGACAACTTCGATCTCAGCGATACGCCTTCGTCCTTGGGGAAGGCCTGGAGCGAAATCCTCGACGGCCAGGCCTTCACCGGGGGCGGCCAGAAGCTGCGTCTGTTCCTGGCCCCCGGGACCAGCTTCAGCACCTATTCCTTGGACTTCCTGGAGCCGGACCTCTTCCAGGACCACATCGACCGGATCTCCTTCGATTTGCGCCTGTTCAAGACCTTCTTCTTCCTCTCCACCCACGAGGAACGCCGCTCCGGCGCCAGTGTGACCCTGGGGCGGAACTTCGGGCGCTTCTTCTCCCTGTGGGCGCGCCCCGAGACCCAGCGCGTGACCCTGGCCAATCCGGTCGCGGGGGCCCCCTTGCTGGTCACCGAGATCGCTGGTTCCAACACCGAGACCGGCGTGACCCTGGGAGCGACCTACAACACCGTCGAGGATCCTTTCTCCCCGGTGGACGGGGGCAGCGTGCGGCTTTCGTATCGGACCGTGGGAGGCTTGTTGGGTGGCGACTGGAACTTCCACCAGACCGATTTGAGTTTCTCGAAGTACTATCCGGTCTGGGAAGACTCCCTGGACCGCCCCTGGGTGCTCGCTCTCCAGGGCCGGGTCCGTCATTCGCGGGAGACGGGGAGTCTCAGTGGTGTCCCCTACACCGAGCGCTTCTTCCTGGGCGGCTTCGGAAGCCTGCGCGGCTTCGACTTCCGCGGCGTGGGGCCGCGCACGGGCCTCTATCCCCTGGGTGGCGAGGCGTCCTGGAACTCCACCATGGAAATCCGTTTTCCGCTCTTCTCCTCCAAGGTACGCGGGAGCGTTGCGGAGGCCGAATACGTGCGCGGGGCCTTCTGGCTGGATGCCGGGGGCTTGGGTGACCAGTTCTCCGCGCTCGGTGCCACGCGCGTGGCCGCGGGCTTCGGGATCCGGGTGCGGATCCCCTTCCTTCCCCAGATGCCGCTGGCTCTGGACTTCGGATGGCCGGTCAGCAGCCAGCCCTTCGACGACGAGAAGGTCTTCTCCTTCAACTTCGGAACCTTCTGATGAACCGCAGCCAACTGATCCTCCTTTCCGCCCTGTTCCTGCTCGGTGCATCGACCGCCTTGGTCGCCGACCGCGCGGGTCAGGATCCCAACCCCGGACAGCGTTACGTGGACATGCAGCGCTGCTTCGATGGCTACCAAGGCGCGCAGAAGGAAGTGGCGCGTCTGAACGAACTCTACAAGGGCAAGGTCGAGGAGTTCCGTCAGCGTGAGCAGAGGATCCACGAGATGGAAGGCGACCTTGCGGTCCTCGAACAGGGCAGCGACGCCTGGGCGGAGAAGAAGCTCGCCTACGAAAAGGAGAAAGCGGATCTCGACCGCGAAAAGCAGTTCCAGGCCGAGCGTTTGAAGAAGAGTCAACTGGAACTCTTCTGGCGCACCTACCAGGCGGTCCAACGGGTTTCGGGCCAGATCGGCCAGGAGAACGGTTTCGGTGCCATTCTGGTCGTTCCCCTGCCCGTGGACGGCCTCCCCGCCGATCTGCCCACGGCGGTGGAGACCCTCCAAGGGCGCAGCGTCTTGTGGACGAATCCCAACTACGACATCACCGACCAGGTCCTTGCGGCCCTGAACGCGGAGCAATGATCCGCTTGCGGAGTTCCTCGCTCGACGGTGGAATGGAGTCCTGATGGCGCGCGCGCAGTGCAGCCTGAAAGGGGCGGTCGAGCTGGAGGGCGTGGCCCTGCATTCGGGGCTGCCGGTCCATTTGCGCCTCGAACCCGCCCCGGTGGGGAGCGGGATCCTCTTCACCCGTACGGATGTCGAGGATTCCCCGACCATCGCCGCGTTGCCCGATCAGTTGGTGAATTCCTCACGGCGCACGGTGCTGCGCGCCGACGGCACCGACGTGGGGATGGTCGAACACCTCCTCTCCGCCTGTCATGGTTTGCACGTGGACAATCTCCAGGTGGCGGTGGATGGGCCGGAGCTACCCGGATTCGACGGCTCCGCGCAACCCTACGTCGAGGCCCTGAAGCGCGCCGGGATCGTGACCCAGAAGGCGGAGGTTCGGGAGCTGGTTCTCGAGGAACCGCTCTTCGTTCGCGAAGGAGAGAGCGAGATCGTCGCTCTTCCTCCCACCGGGGAGGGCCTGCGCCTCCGCTTCGTCCCCGATCTGCCCGCGGACCTGGACTGCCGACCGGTCAGTTTCGATCTCTCCAGTGGTGATTACGTCTCCGAGATCGCCCCGGCCCGGACCTTCGTTCGCGCCGAGGAAGTGGAGAATCTGCTTGCGGCCGGTTTCGGGAAGGGCGCCACCGCCGAGAACACCCTGGTCTTGGGAGGAGAGAATGCTCCCGAGATGCGGATCGACCGGGAAGCCACTCGGCACAAACTGAGTGATCTGTTGGGCGACCTCCACTTGCTCGGTGCCGATCTGCGCGCCGATCTCATCGCGTCCCGCAGTGGCCATGCCTTGAATCAGGAGTTGGTCCGTTTGCTGCGGGCTCGGTTGGAAGCCGAGGAAATGGCCGGTGGTAGCCAGGAAACCGGTTACGAGATCCGAGACATCTTCCGGGTCATTCCCCACCGCTACCCATTTCTACTCATCGACCGGGTGATCGAACTGGAGGGTACCCGGCGGGCGGTCGGGATCAAGAACGTGAGCATCAACGAGCCCTTCTTCCAAGGGCACTGGCCGGAGCATCCCGTGATGCCCGGAGTCCTGCAGCTCGAGGCCATGGCCCAACTCTCCGGCATTCTGCTCCTCCGGCGCCTCGAACACACCGGTAAGGTCGCGGTTCTCGCCTCCATCGACAAGGTCCGATTCCGCGGCGCGGTGGTTCCGGGTGACCAACTCCGCCTCGAAGTCCAGACCTTGCGTCTCAATCGGCACCGCGGGCAGGTTCGCGGGGTGGCCAAGGTCGGGCGCCGTCAAGTGGCCGAAGCCACCCTTTCCTTCGCCCTGGTGGACGTCTGATGACCCAGATCCATCCGACTGCCTCCGTCGCCCAGGGAGCCGAGATCGACTCCGGGGTGGTCATCGGTCCCTTCTGCTACGTCGGTCCCAAGGTGCGGATCGGGGCGCGGACGGTATTGGGGCCCCACGTGGTGATTCAGAACAAGACCACCATCGGCGAGGACAACCGTTTCCTCGGCCAGGCTTCGATCGGGGGCTTGCCTCAAGACTTGAAATACGCTGGCGAGGAATCCGCCCTGGTCATCGGCGATCGCAATCTGATCCGCGAGTTCGTCACCATCAATATCGGAACCGCGACGGGAAGTTGGATCACCAGCGTGGGCAACAACAACTTGCTGATGGCCTGTTCGCACGTTGCCCACGACTGCGTGCTGGAGGACGACATCATCATCGGCAACAACGTGTTGCTGGCCGGACACGTCCGCATCGAGGACCGCGCCATCGTCTCCGGCGGGGCCGCGGTCAATCATTTCGTGACCATCGGTTTCTTCGCGATGGTCGGCGGAATGGCTCGGATCGTGAAGGACGTTCCTCCTTTCATGATGATCGAGGGCAGCCCCGGGCGAGTCCGCGGCGTCAACACCATCGGCTTGCAGCGTCACGGATTCCTGGACGGCGCCATCCATGAGTTGCGGCGCGCGTATCGCTTGCTCTTCTCCGGGGAAAGACCGCGTTCGGTCGTGCTCGAGGAATTGGAGGCCCAAGAGGACTGGGGGCCGGAATGTCGACGTCTCTTCGCTTTTCTGCGTGACATGGAGCGCGGTTACCAGGGCCGTTACCGGGAGTCCTTGCGTCGTCCGCCCGCCGAGGCCGAAGCCTGATGGAACCCCTGCGCGCCGCGGTGGTCGGGGTGGGGCACCTCGGCCGACATCACGCGCGCATCCTCGCGGAAATGGAGGGCGTGGACCTGGTCGCGGTCGCTGATCCGGATCGCGCGCGCGGAGAGCGGCTGGCGGAGCGCTATGGCTGTCTCTGGCAGGCCGACCGAATCGGTTTGCCGGAGCGAGTGGATTTCGCGGTGATCGCGACTCCCACCCTGCGCCATCGGGAATGTGCGCGGGACTTTCTCCGCGCCGGGGTCGCCTGCTTGGTCGAGAAACCGATGGCCCTGGATCCGGAGGAATGCCGCGCGATCCTCGCCGACGCGGAGGCGGGCGGGGCAGCTCTGGGGGTGGGGTTCGTCGAACGCTTCAACCCCGCCGTGCGGCGGGCGATGGAACTGGGCATTCGGCCCCGTTTCGTCGAGGCCCATCGCCTCGCTCCCTACACCTTCCGTTCCACCGACGTCGGCGTGGTCCTCGACCTGATGATCCACGACCTGGATCTGCTCTTGGCCTGGTGCGGCGGGGAGGTGGTGTCGGTGGATGCCGCGGGGGGGCGGGTCCTCTCCACCTCCGAGGACATCGCCTCGGTTCGGTTGCGCTTCGCCGACGGCACGGTCGCCAACCTGACCGCGAGTCGCCTTTCCCTGAAGCCGATGCGTCGTTTCCGGGTCTTCGGCCCCGATTGTTATCTCTCCGTCGATAGTCAAGAGCGCTACGCCCTCCTGGTCCGCAAATCCCCCGGCTTCGGCCCCGCCGCCCTTTCCGCGGCCGCGGCCGCTCCCGATCCGGTCACCGCCTTCCGCGACATGTTGCAGACCGAGGAACTGCAACTGGACGAGGACGAGCCCTTGCGCGCCGAGCTGGCCGCCTTCGTCACCGCTTTGCGTGCCGGGGAGACCCCGCCGGTGGACGGTCGGGCGGGGCTGCGCGCCGTGGAGTTGGCCCATCGGGTGCTCGCGAGCCTGCGGGACTCCCTCTGGGAAGCTCCCGTGGAATAGGAAGGGGCCGACGGCGTTCGCCGTCGGCCCGGGGGCGCTCTCGCGCAGATTCGCTTCGCTGGGTACTCAGCCGCGTTGGCCGACGTGTTCGTGGCCTTCGTGGCCTTCGTGGCCTTCGTGGCCCTCTTCCTCGCCGACTTCGTTCTCTTCTTCGCCGGACTGCTGGTCGAGCTTCTTCAGGTACTTCTGGGGATCCTTGGCGAAACGGCCGACGCACTTCTTGCAGCAGAAGTAGACCCGGCGACCGTGGTAGGTCATGAAGAAGTCGTGATTCTCGATCTCCTCGCCGCTGACCGGGCAGATCTGGGAGGCGGCTTCCAGAACGACCTTGTCCGCCGCGGCCTGCTCGAAGTACTTGTCGGGATCGGCCTCGAGTTTGCCCTGGCACATCGGGCAGCATTCGTAGATGCGCTGGCCCTGGATCACCACGGAGACTTCAGGGTCGATCTTGCCGCCCCGGACCAGGCACTTGGTCTGGGGATGACGGCCTTCCAGCTCGTCCAGGTACTTGGCGGGATCCGCGGCGACCTTCTTGATGCACTTGGCGCAGCAGACCTTGATCTCCTTGTTCATGACCCAGACGCTCTTGGCGTCGGGGCCGAGTTCCTTGCCGCTGACGGGGCAGGTGGTCTGGATGTTCTCGGGGCGCTCCCCGCGACGGTACATGGAGTAGAGGTATCCGTCGGGGAAGTCCTGGAACTTCTTGATGCACTTGGAGCAGCACAGCCGAATGCGTTGGCCCTCGTAATCGACGGTGACCGCTTCCATGTCCCCGCTATCGAGCTCTTCCCCGGAGACCGGGCAAGTGGTTTGGAGCCGCAGTTCGGGAGCCTGCTGGGTGGCCATGCCCTTCATGCCCTTCATCTTGTCCTTCATCCCGTCCTGCGAGGCGGTCAGAACGGCGGTCTGGGGAGAGTCACAGGTGGCGCAGGAGTCGCCATCCTTGCAATCGGGGCACTGGGTGTCCTGAGCGAAGGCGGGCGTCACGAGGGCGACCGCGGCCAGGAGGAGAATGTGGATCTTCATGGTTCAGGTGGTGGTGGGTTGGGTTGGGGGCCGCGACACTAGTCTAACGAGCGCCGGGCACGGCGCTCCTCGAGCGCCGAGTAGAGGGTGGGGACCACGAACATCGTGATCAGCACGACGCTCATCCCCCCGAAGGAGGGAATGGCCATGGGAACCATCACGTCCGCTCCCCGGCCGGTGGAGGTGAGTACCGGCAGCAGAGCGAGAATGGTGGTCCCGACGGTCATCAGGCAGGGGCGGCAGCGCCGCATCCCGGCTTCGACCACGGCCTTTCGGACCCCTGCTACGGTGGTCGGGCGGCTGCGTTCGAAGTTCTGTTTCAGGTACGTGGCGAGGATCACCCCGTCGTCGGTGGCGATTCCGAAGAGGGCCAGGAAACCCACCCAGACCGCCACCGAGAGATTCATGGTGTGGACCTGGAAGAGATCCCGCATCGGCACGCCGAAGACGTCGAAAGCCAGGAAACCGGGCCGCGAGTACAGCCACAGCATCAAGAAGCCTCCCGACCAGGCGACGAAGACCCCGCTGAAGACCAGGAGGGTGGTGGAAACCCTCTGGAACTGGAAGTAGAG
>CAYVRL010000040.1:0-10753 GCA_964454065.1 uncultured Planctomycetales bacterium
GCGGGTCACCGTGGCTGGAGTCGATCCGCCACACCTTGACGATCTTCAACGGGGTACCGCGGAAAGCGATTTGCACCGGTCGGGAGGAGCGTTGCTCTTCCCGGCGCAGATCCTTGACCATGGCCAAGGTCTTCTCCCAAAGGGGCTTGTCCCTTGCGGGGCCCCCGAGCTTCTCGAAGGGGATCTTCCCCGCCGCGTAGAGCCGCAGTTGGCGGTCCTTGCCGTGGTAGACGGAGAGATCCACCCCCTCGTAGGTGGCGTACTGGCGCCCGAACTTCTCGATGTCCCCGAAGGCATTGCTCAGCAGGAGATAACCCCGATCGCCCTGGCGGGTGGCGAGCAGACTCAGGTTCAGCGGCGCCCGGCGACGCTCCACCCGCACCTGCGGCAGCGAACTGGCCAGGCGGAACATCCGCATGCCGTTCAGGACCGACTTGGGACCGCCGTGAATGGTGTACACCCCCACCGATTCCCCGGCATAGTCCCGTTTGGCCTCCCAGAAACCATCCTGCAGGAAGAAGAACAGCGAATCGTGGGTGCGAGTATGGGCGAGCTCGGAATTGACCGCAGCGAAGAAGACCGCCGCCCGATGATCGTCCAAGGCGGGTTCGGTGGGATGGGGAAGATTGATGTTCCATTCCGAGAGGATCAGTTCCGGCTTGCGCAGCCCCAGACCGGTCGCCATCCCGCTGAGACGAGACCCCACCTTCAAGGTGGAGATTCCCGCGGGCATACTGTGATAGAAATGCCAGGAAAGGAAGTCGGGGGACCAACCCTCGGCCTTGCAGGCTTGGAGAATCAATTGAAAGTATTCCTGACCGGGGCCGTAACCGGTGGCCATGCCCGGACCCCCGATCATCACCTCGGCGGGCATGGACTCGCGCAGTCGTTTCCCGGCTTGGGCGAAGAAACGAGCGAAGCTCTCCTTGCTCCCCTGCCATTGCCCGGGCATGTCCGGCTCGTTCCAGATCTCGATCGCGCGCAACGGAAGCCCCTGGTCGAGGATCTTCTGCGCGTCCCGGGCGATCTGTTCCGCCCAGGCGCGGTTGTCGCGGGGGGGAATCCCGGTTCCGGCGTCCTTCTTGCCGATGCTCTCCGGCGCCCCGACGACGGTGAAGAAGATCCCGAGGCCCGCGTCCGCGGCGTGCTCCATGCTGGGAAGCTGCCAGCCGAAACGGCCGTTGGAGTAGGTCTGCCAAATCCGTGCCAGCCCTCCCTGAGGATGGATCTGTTCGGCCCAGGCCTTCCAGCAGCCGGCGCTGGCATTGGAGAGATCGTTGATCCCCGTGCCGAGGCCGGGGGCGATCGGCCCCAAGTCGCGGCCGAAGTCGACCAGGAAATCCACTTCGCCCTGCGTCGGAGGCGGACCCTGCGGTTCGGCGCGTCCCATGGCCAGCGGAACACCGAGGAGGAGGGGGAGGAGGAGGAGACTCATTGCAGATAACCTAGCCCCTTCAGGGATTCGGCGATGGCCGCCTCCTGCTCCGCGGAATAGGCCCCGGGAGCATCCTCTCCGCCCATCGGCTCGGCTTCGGGATCCCGCTCCACGGGTCGCGGGGGATCCAGGACCTCCTCCCGCACCGCCCCTTCCATCCAGGAGGGAACGGGTTGGCCGATCGCGTGGAGCAGGGTAGGCGTGGTGTCACGGATGTGCATGCCCTCCAGGCACCGCCCCGCCGCCATGCCAGGGCCCGAAAGGGCGAAGATCCCGGGGAAACGATGGGTACCGGAGATCGCCGCATTCCGCCGCTCGGTGAAGAGTTCCGCAGCCCCCCAGTCATCCTTGGGCAGACACGAGAGTCCGGCCATCTGGAACTGCAGGTCGGGCGCTTCCACGGCCCGCGGGCCGTGGTAGGCCTCGCTGGCGCGCACCGTGTAGTCCACCGCCGGACGTCCATCGGGCAAGCGCAGTCGCGCGAGCCGTCGTTCCAGATCGGCGAGCAGATCCTCGGCTTCCGCGGGATCCACCGCGCCCTCCGCCTCGCGCCCGATCAGGTTCAAACAAAGACCGTGGAGCTGGCAATGGACCCGCGTGCGCGACCAGTCCACGTCCGCGAGGTCCGGACGCCGCTTCCGTTTGGGACGCAACAGGGGCACCCGGGCGAGCGGGCCGAGCAAGCGCGCCAGAGGGCCCAGGTGCAAGCGCGCGAGGACCGCCCCGAGCGGTGCGCGAGCCCAGGTCCAGTAAGGAACCGGCCGGCGGCACAGGAGTCCCTGTTCCTCCAGCCAGCGATTGATGTGGAAATCCCAATTCTGGGGGCCGAAACCGTGATCGCTGACCAGCGCCAAGGGCACCTCCTCCCCCACCTCCTCGCGCACCAGACCGACGAACTCGTCCGCCAAACGGTAAGCGTCGCGAATCACTTCCCCGAAACGGCGCTCGCCCTCCGCGGACCATCCGGCGTGGGAGCGGTCTTGGAACTTCCAGAAGTAATGCTGGCAACGGTCGGTGATCGAAACCACCGCGAAGAGGAAATCGCTGGGGTGGGCGTGAATCTGGTGGCGAAGGACCTCGAGACGGTCCCGCTCCACCGCGAACAGGGCCTGGCGCAGACTCTCGTAACGGTCCAGATCGTCCTCCGGGCCTTCGGTATCCCCGTCCCAAGGGGCGTAATCCACGTCCGGTCGATAGGCATGCCCCAGGAGTTCCCGAAGCTCGCCCGCGAGTTCACGCGGTTCGCAAACCAGTTCCGCTTCCAAGGGGCAAGGGATCCCGGCGACCATCCAGCTTCCGGGATAGCGACTCGGGGGGAAGCACATCGGCACCCCCAACGAGCCCACCGTCCAACCGCGGCGGGCGAGCAGGGCGTGGATGTCCTTACCCGCGTAGTTGCGGCTGTCGTTCAACGGGCAGTGATAGGAACCCACCTGGCGGCGGATGAAGTGGAAGACTCCGTGGCGGCCGGGATTCACTCCGGTCATCATCGAAGTCCAGGCCGGGGGGGTGATCGGCGGAGTCTCGGATTCCAGGATCCCGGAAACCCCTTCGCGCAGCACCCGAGCGATGTGCGGCAGCTCCCCGGCGGCCACCAAGGGACGGATCTGTTCGAAGGTGGCGCCGTCGATCCCTACGATGGCGAGGTGGGTCACGGGCGGTATGCTCCCCATTGGAACCTCCGCCCGGCTCTGGGACAATGCCCGCGTTCCTCCCTCCCGCAATGCCCAAGCTTCCCTTCCTCCTCCTGCTCCTCGCCGCCGCCTGCTCCCACCCGGTCAAGGAGGGGCCGACCTTGGGAGAGGAGATGGATCGACTCGGCCCCAACATCACCGAGGAAATCCGCGCCGGGGAGTTCCTGATCGGCGACGGGGACGAAGTCACCCTCGACGTCTGGGACCACCCCGATCTGAGCCGCAGCTACACCGTCGCCCCGGATGGAAGTCTCTTCTGTCACTTGATCGGGCGGATCGACGTCTTCGGTCTGACCCGTGCCCAGCTACGCGACCGCCTGACCGAGGCCTACACCCGTTATCTGGTGGATCCGAGCCTGGACGTCACCGTCAAGCTCTCCACGCTGCGCAAGGTCACGGTGCTCGGAACCGTGGAATCCCCCGGCGTCTTCCCCCTCGACAGCCCGCGGAGTTCGGTGCTGGACATGATCGCCCGCGCGGGCGGAATCCGCACGGATGGCGACACCACCGGGGTGGTGCTGGCCCGCATGGTGGATGGCAAGGTCCAGGTGGCTGCCTACAACCTCGAACTGCTCTTCGATCCCGAGCACCCGGATCGCGATCTGCCGGGGATCCCTTTCGTCCAGCCCGGCGACTACCTCTACGTGCTGCGCACGGACCGCGCCAAGTTCGACGACTACGTGCGCACCATCAGCGAGGCCATGCGCGGAATCGCCTTCTTCGAGCGTGATCTGTTGCTGGCCCCGAAGGTGGACGATCAGGTGTTCGGCAACCAGTTCTGATGGAAACCGGGAATGGAAGCGGTTTCGCCCGTGGAGGCCGTGATCACGCTTCCGGCGCTCCTCCGGGTGTCCTGACGCTGCTCCTCCTCGGCCTCCTCGGGTCCACGGGCCGCCCCGCCAGCGCCGCTGCGCAGGAGTTGCGCCTTCCCGCCCCGTTCCAGGATCACATGGTCCTGCAACGCGGGGCCACGGCACCGATCTGGGGCTGGTCCGCGCCCGGCGAGGAGGTCCAGGTCCAGGCCTCCTGGCCGGGGGGCGTGGCCCATGCCACGGCCGGACCCGAGGGGCGTTGGCGACTCGATCTCCCCTTGCCGGAGGATCCCGGCCCCCACTCCCTCCGTCTGAGCTGCGGGGGCGAGGCAAGGGAGATCCACGACCTGCTGATCGGGGAGGTCTGGCTCTGTAGCGGTCAGTCCAACATGGAGATGACCGTGGGACCCGCCCCCAACAGCGCCGGCCCCGTCCAGGACTGGGAGCGGGAAGCGGCCGCCGCCGAACTGCCGGAGATCCGCTTCTTCAACGTCGCGCGGCGGGTCGCGCTGAGCCCCGCGGAGGACTGCGCGGGGGAATGGACTCCGGTCCACCCCGACACCGTCGCTCGTTGCAGCGCCGCCGCCTACTTCTTCGCACGCGAGATCCACCGCGAACTGGGGCGGCCGGTGGGCATCCTCCACGCGAGTTGGGGCGGGACCGTGGCCGAGGCCTGGACCAGCCCCACCGGGCTGGCCCCGCTGCCCGCCTTCACGGCCACCCTCGCCGAAGTCGCCCGCGCCCGGAGGGAGGGCGCCCCTTCCCCCGAGGAACAGCGGCGGCGCTGGTGGAAGGCGCTCGCCGCCGCCGACCCCGGGATCCGCGCGGGCTGGCAGCTTCCGAGCTGCGAGGACCACGAATGGCGGGAAGTGGAACTCCCCGGCCCGTGGGGCTCGCACGACGACGGACTGGGTGACTTCGACGGCGTGGTCTGGTATCGGCGCTCCTTCGATCTGCCCGCGGAAGATGGCGGCCCCCTTCGCTGGACCCTGGAGACCGGTCCCATCGACGACATGGACACCGTCTGGGTGGATGGCGAACGGATCGGCGGCACCGAACGAGTGGGATTCTGGGGTCGGCCTCGCTCGTACTCCCTGCCCCCCGCCCTCGCCCACCCCGGCCATCACCTGCTCGCCTTGCGCGTGGTCGATACCGGAGGTCCGGGCGGCCTCGGAGGCCTTCCCCAGGCACTGCGGCTGCATGGCGAGGGCGCCGGGGCTCGCGACATCCCCTTGGCGGGCCCCTGGCGGATGCACGAGAGCCTGGCCTTGGCCTCGCTCCCACCCTACCCGTGGCCGCCCTTCCCTGGCCCGAACACCGCCACGGCCTTGTATCAAGGGATGATCGCGCCGCTTCGGCCTTATGCCCTGCGCGGAGTCCTCTGGTACCAGGGCGAGTCGAATCGCCCTCAGGCTCACCTCTATCGCCGCCTCTTCCCCGCCCTGATCCGGGACTGGCGCCGCGCCTGGGAACGCCCCGAACTTCCCTTCTACTTCGTGCAGATCGCCCCCTTCGCCTACCCCGGCGATCGGGGCGAGGCCGCGGAGATCCGCGAAGCGCAGCGACTGACCGCCGCGACGGTGCCGGGAACCGGAATGGTCGTGACCCTGGACATCGGGGATCCGGGCAACATCCATCCCAAGGACAAGCAGGAGGTCGGACGGCGGCTGGCCCTGCTGGCCCTGCGGCGGGTGTACGGTCGCGAGGGGATCGTCGACTCCGGACCGCTCTTCCGGAGCCTGGAGCGGGAGGGTGCGCGGCTGCGGGTTCGTTTCGCCTACGCGGAAGGCGGCCTGCGCACGCGGGACGGCGCCGCGCCCAGCCACCTGGAGATCGCGGGGGAAGACGGGGTCTTCCATCCCGCGCAGGGAGTCCTCGACGGTGACGACCTGCTGGCCTGGAGCGCCGAGGTGCCGGAGCCGATCGCGCTGCGTTACGCCTGGGGGGCTGCGGACCAACCCAATCTGGAGAACCGAGCCGGGCTTCCGGCTTCCTCCTTCTCGGCCCGACTTCCGGGGATCAGCGCCGCAGATAGAGACGGCGATCCGCCCCACTGAGGCGGAAGGCGCGAAAGGCCGCCGCCGCGGACATGCAGGCGTAGCACTCCGCGGCCGCGCAGTCGGGTAAGTCTCGGGCCTGCCAGCGGTCCAGACCGGTCACGGCCCGGGCGTAATCCACGATTTCGAGCTGCGAGGCGTGACAACGGAGGGCGGCGTCCTTGACGGCGACGGGAACCGGCACGAAGTGCGTGGCCGGAACCGGAGTCCAGAAACCGCCCAGAGCGAGTTCCACCTGCCCGAGGGCGCGGGGCAGGGCGGCGCGGAGGAGCCGGAAACTCTCGTAGTGGTCCACGTGAGCGTCCCCCCACCAGGGGAGGAGGATCCGCTCCGGCTGGAATTCCCGGAGCAGGCGGCGGAGGCGAAGGCGCGGGGCGCCCCGCGCCCGGAGTCGGGTGTCCGGAGCGTCGAGGAAGGAGAGTTCGGTGACGCCGAGGCGGGCTGCGGCGGCGGCCCCTTCTTCCCGGCGAAGAGCGGTGGCCACGGCGGCGGGACGACCGGGGAGACCCGCGGCGCCGTCCGTCAGCCAGACGATACGGGTTTCCGCCCCGGCCGCGGTCGCGGCCAGGATCGCCGCTCCGAAGAGGATCGTCTCGTCGTCGAAATGGG
This sequence comes from uncultured Planctomycetales bacterium, assembly GCA_964454065.1. GTDB lineage: Bacteria > Planctomycetota > UBA1135 > UBA1135 > UBA1135 > CAYVRL01. Next base: position 6,608 of record CAYVRL010000040.1, read on the forward strand.
GAGCGAGGACCAGCGTGCGGGGAGCCGGGGACAGGGGGGCGGGCCGACCGCTTCGGGCCAGCAGCATCAGGGAACGCTGCTGATCGAGGGCGTGGATCAGGAAACGGCGGTTCTGGAGGGAGTCGCCTCGCCCGGGTTCGAGTGTCGTCCACGGGGAGGTGCGGAGCAGGAGCCGTACGCGGCGGGCGGGCAGCAGCACCAGGGCTTCGCCGCAGGCACGGCCCTGCTGGCGGAAGGCGGAGCGGTAGACGCGCAGGCCGGCGGCGGGAGAGCCGTCGTCATCGGCGGCGGTGCCCTCCACCAGCAGGTTGGGCAGGATCGCGATGTCCCGCTCGTAGAGGAGGACCGGAAGGGCAGGGGGCAGGGCGGCCAGGGTCTCCACCAGCTCGGCGCAGGGCGGGCCGGGGGCGGGATAGGGAGCCAGGAGCAGATCCCGGTCGGCGGCCCAGGGCTCGGCGGGGGCGCCCTGGGCCGCGAGCAAGCGCAGGGTGGCGGGGATCGCGGGAGCGGGGTCGGGACCCAGCCAGCCCGGGCGTCGTCCGGGGAGACGGGGCGCCGTGCGCGGCTCGACGAGGAGGTCGTGGGGACGACCGAGGGGACGGGGAAGGGAGAAGGACATGGCAGCCCGCGCGGGACGACGGGCCTCACTCCATGTAACCGAGGGCCCGCATGGTTTCCATCAGTCGTTCATCATCGGCGGTCGCCGTGCCCTCGTAACGGCGCGGCTCCAGGTGGACGTGGCCTTCGCGCACCCGCACGGGCTGGGCGGCGAGGGCGGACGGTTCCAGGATGTCCTCCATGACCCGGCCGTCGAAGGAGTCCTCGACCGGGAGTCCCAACAAGTGGAGCATGGTCGCCCCCATGTCGGCGATTCCGTAGCCCTCGTGCCGGGAGTCGGCGCGGATCCCCGGTCCTTCCCACAGGAAGACGCCGTTCATGCGGTGCATCGCCGGGCGGCCCTCGACCGCCTCCTCCACGACCCGCGGGTGGAGCGGATCGGCGGCGCAGTTGACCGAGGTGTCGTGGGTCAAGAATTGGATGTCGGGGGCGCTCGCGAGCTGCGGGCCGTGCCAGAGTTCCTCCCGCTTGCAGGCGCGATCCACGATCGGCGTGCCGTCGGGGGCGCGCACTTCCAGCAGACCAGCGATGATCTCCTCGCGCAGGGCCTCGTATTCGGACCCGGGCTGGACGATTCCCTCGGGCTCTCGGCCCTGGAGGTTGATGAGCACGATGTCCTCGCCGCCGGAGAAGCTGGACCAGGCGCGGGTGCGGCTCCAGTCGATCATCTCACGGATCAGTTGTTCGGGGCTGGGTCCGATGCCGCCGCCGTGGGCCGCGCGGCGCCGGGCGATGCCGCTGCGCCGTAGGAGTCCGCGCCATTTGCGTTGGAGGTAGAGCTTCCAGCGCCCGGCACGGTCCGCGTTCCCCTTGAGGACCAGGTAGCCGTGATCGACCAACCACTTGTTCAGATAGAAACGGTAGCTGATCGGGCCGAAGCCGTGGTCGGAACAGCAGCCGAAGGCGACTTCGCCGTCGAGGGACCGGGCCTTGGCCCGGAAGCGACCGAGGGCGGCATCCAACCGTTCGTACATGTCGGAGAGGATGTTTTCCCGACCGCGGGCGGCGGCGGGGTTGCGAGCCACCCATTCCGGATCCTGGAAGCACCAGGATTGGTGGCTGGCGAGATCCACGCCCCGAAAGACCAACGCGAAGAGATCGGGATCCTCGCGATCGAGCAAGGCCATGCCGACCTTTTCGACCTCCTCGGTGACCTCGATCAGGCGCTGGAGGGCGCGTTGCTCGTTGGCGGTATGGAAGAGGAGTTCCGGCTCGTTGTCGGAAGGCACCGGGAAGCCGAGTTCCCGTTCCAGTTCGGCGCGTAGCTCGGGGGGACGGATGAAGTCGGCGTTGCGGTCCGGCGTGAGCAATCCCCCCACCACCGCGCCGTTGACCTCGGGCGGCGGGAAGGTCATGGGCACGTAGGCGAGGGCGACCTTCTTTCCGTGTTCACTGGCGAGTTGCCAGACGGTCGGTGCTTGGATGGAACGGAAACTGACCACCGGGCGTTCGTAGCTGCCGGGTCGCTGCTCGCGGAAGAAGAAGATCCCGTGCTTCCCCGGGTCGACTCCGGTCTGGAAGGAACTCCAGGCCAGGGAGGAGTTGGGAGGGGAGGTCGAGCGCAGGGGGCCATGGCTGCCGTGTTCCATCATCGCCCGCAGATGGGGCAGTTTGCCCGCCGCGATCATGGGTTCGATCAGATTCCAGGTGGCGCCGTCGATGCCGACGAAGACCACTCGTTTACGGGGAGAATCGCTCATGCCTGGTGGAGTCCGGCCCGTCGCATTCTAGGTCCGACCCCCTCCACCCCCTCGTCTCCGGAATCCGATGTCAGGAAACGGGAAGAAGTCCCCCGGCATCAACCGCCAGGAAAGGAGGAAGTAGAGGGGGGCGCCGAGGAGGCCGCCGAGGAGGGGGGAGGTGCCGAGGGGGCTGAAGTGGAGGGCGGCGGCGGTGGCGGCGGCGAGGAGGAGGTAGGGGAGGACCCCGGCGAGCGGGCGGGCGGTGCCGAGGAGGAAGCGGGTCAGCGGGATCTTGAGGAGGATCTCCAGGATCGAGGCCCCGACGGAAGCCCAGGCGGCACCGATGATGCCGTAGCGCGGGATCAGGATCAGGTTCAGGATCAAGTTCAGGCCCGCGAGCGCGCCCCCGAAGAAGGGCAGGAAGCGATCCATGCTGGGGCGGCCGATCATCAGCATGCCGACCGGGCCGCCGATGCAGTCCAGGAGTACCGCCACGGAGAGCAGTCGCAGGACACCGCCCGTGGTGCCGTAGAGACCCGGAATGCCGTCGTGGTAGACCGGTCCGAACCAGCTCGCCAGACCGTCGGCGTAGACGAAGACCAGGGCCGCCAGCAACGAACTCCACCAGGCCTGGTAGCGCACGACCCTGGTGAACTGGCGGCGCGCCTCTCCCAGTCGGGTGTGGTCGGCGGTGAGCCGCACCAGGCGCGGGAAGACCGCGGTGTTCAGGGCCAAGGTCAAGGTATGGAAAACGAAGACGACCCGCATCGCCTGCCCGAAGAGCGCGCGCGCGTCGTCGGAGGCCTCCATCAGGCTCATCCCCGCCGCCGGGACCAGGATCAGGCCGAGGAGCAGACTGTCCACCCGGTTGCGGAGCATCCGCAGCATGCGGAAGAGGGCGAAGGCCAGGGATTCGCGCAGCAGCCGCAGCGCGGGCCGGATCGCCGCCGGAGGAAGATCCACCCCATGGAGATGACGACGTCGCGCCACCCACGGCAGGATGGCTCCGCGCAGCAACGCCCCCACCAGGAAGCAGAGGTAGACCCCCAGGAGGCCGCTCCCCGGAATCGAGAACAGGACCGCCAAGGCCCCGCCGCCGCGCAACAAGCCGCTCGCGATCTCCAGTCGCGCGGGAAGCACCATGTCCTCGTGCGCCTGACAGAAGGATTCACCCAGCGAGCCGGCGGCATCCCCCAGGAGGATCCCACCGACCAGCAATCCGAGGAGCATGCGGCGGGAATCGAAGTGCCCCTGGACGGCCATTTCCAGCACCAGGTAGGCCAGCACGACCAGCGCCGAGAGGAGAGCACCGCCCAGCATCGCGGTACGGGCCCGCACCCAGATTTCGGGGGCACGCTCCGGTTCGCGGGCCACGGTGCGGACCAGGATGGTCGGGATTCCGAAGGTCGCGGCCATGCCCCCGAAGAACAAGAGTGTGCTCATCAGGGTGTAGAGCCCGTTCACCTCTGGGGAGACCAACCGCGGAAGGAGCAACCCGAAGAGGGCATAGACCGCCACGCTCAGGGTCTTGGAAATCGTCAGCCAGAACGTATTGCGGGCGAGCGAGACCAAGCGTGCTCGGGCTTCAGATCAGCAAGGGGATCAGAGTCGGGCGCAGACGGCGGAAGAGATCGGCGGTGGCCCGGGTGTCCCGGAGACAGTACTCCGCGATTTCGTCGTAGTGTCCTTCCCGGGCCTTCTGTGCCACCATCGAGCCGTCCATCTTGCCCTTCGGGGATTCGACACCGAAACGGCGACACCAGTAGTCCAAGGAGTAGCTGTCCCGGGCGGCACCGAAGAAATCGAGCACATCCATCAGATCGCAGTGTTCGCGCACCGAATAACG
>CAYVRL010000041.1:0-10747 GCA_964454065.1 uncultured Planctomycetales bacterium
CGGAAGCCGAAGCCCAGCGCCTCGGAGGACTCCGGGGCGAAGAGGATCGAGGAGTCGTTGAGTTTGAGCGTGCCCAGCGCGCTGCGCAGGTTCTCGAAGTCTCCGGGGCTGGTCGGGTAGATCCCACACCAGACCATCGGCTGCGGTTCCCGGTAACCGCTCAGGGCGGGCGCGCGCTCGCCCTTGCTCACGGTCACGGTGTCGCCGACGCGGACGTCCTCCAAGCGCTTGATGTTGGAGATCAAGTAACCGACCTCACCCGGTCCGAGGGCTTCGCAAGGGATGGGAGAAGGCGTGAACTTCCCGAGTTCCAGGACTTCGTAGTCCGCTTCGCCGCCGATCATCCGGATCATCTCGCCACGCTCGAGGATGCCCTCCATGATCCGCAGATAAACGATGATGCCTCGGTACTCGTCGTACTTGGCGTCGAAGATCAGCGCTTGGAGGGGGTGGGCGGTCTCCCCGCCGGGCGGGGGGATCCGCTCCACCACCGCGCGGATCACGTCTTCCACTCCCTCCCCGGTCTTGGCCGAGCAGCACAAGGCGGATTCCGCTTCGAGCAGGAGGACGTTCTCCAGTTCCTCGGCGATCTCCTTGGGGCGAGCATGGGGTAGGTCCACCTTGTTGAAGACGGGGATCACGCGCATGTCCCGATCGAGGGCGAGCATCGCGTTGGCCACCGTCTGAGCCTGGATCCCCTGAGCGGCGTCGATCAGCAGGAGGGCTCCCTCGCAGGCCTGCAGGGCCTTTTCCACCTCGTAGGCGAAGTCCACGTGCCCCGGAGTATCGATCAGATTCAGCAGATAACTCTGCCCGTCCACTTCCGCGTGCAGGGAGACCGCCGCCGCCTTGATGGTGATGCCTCGCTCCCTTTCCAGATCCATCGAATCGAGGATCTGATCCCGCGAATGGCGCTGGTCCACCGCGCCGGTCAGTTCCAGGAAACGATCGGCGAGAGTGGACTTCCCGTGATCGATGTGGGCGATGATCGAGAAGTTGCGGATCCGCTCGGGAGGGAAGGTCGAACTCATGTTCCGCTGGGATCGAGCACCTGCTCCAGGACCCGGCGCAGGCGCAGCATGGCCTCGCCCCGGTGACTGACGGCGGTCTTGGCGGCGGGGTCGAGACGAGCGAAGGAGCAGCCGGAGGGTTCGTGGAAGAAGAGCGGGTCGTAACCGAAGCCGCCCGTACCGTCGGGCTCCTCCAGGATGCGGCCCTGCACGCTTCCCTCCACGGCGAAGAGCAGTTCTCCGTCGCGGGCCACCGCGATCACGCACCAGAAGGCCGCGCCGCGCCGCTCCGGGGGAAGATCCGCGAGCCGTTGCAGCAAGTACGCATTGTTGAGGGCGTCTCGTTCCGGGCGTGGCAGACCCGCTCCACCGGGCGCGAAACGGGCCGAACGGACTCCGGGGCGCCCGTCCAGGGCTTCCACGCAGAGGCCGGAATCGTCGGCCAGTGCCCAAGCCTCCGGGCCGAAGGCCTCGTGGGCCACTCTCGCCGCGGACATCGCCTTCTCGACCGCGTTGTCCAGGAAGTTGTCGCCGTTCTCCTCGACCTCCGGTAGGCCCCCGGGTAGATCCTCGGGAGCTCGCAAACGCAGGGGCAGCCCGGCGCAGAGGGCCCGCAGCTCGCGGAGCTTGCCCGGATTCCCCGAAGCCAGCAGGAGATCCCTGATCATCAGTCCCGGACTCCGGAGTGGGCGGGGTCGTGCGAGGAATCCGGCATGCGCAAGGCTTCCCAGTGGAACTCCGGAGCGCTTCCGGGGGTGAAGTCGCCGACCAGGATACGGGCGTCGGGGCCGTCCGCTCCCAGTCCGGCGCCGGAGATGATGGTCCGTAGTCCGCGATCGTCGAAATCGAAAGTGTGATGGATATGACCCGCGAGCAGGACCTGGGCGTCCATGGCCAGCAAGCGAGCGCGCAGCCAATCGGCCTCGGCGCGGCGGTTGAGGGCGTGGGGCTTGGCCCGCGAACCCGAGACCACGCGGGGATCCGCAAGCGGTCGGTGGGTGTAGACCACCAGGGGACGGGGCCTTCCCGCGGCGTCGCTCCGAGCCCTCCAATCCTGGACTCGGCGCAGCAGGGCGCCCCGCTGGCCGCGGTCGGCGGGAACCAGGTCGGCGGCGGTGTCCAAGCCCAGGAAATCCGTGCCGGCGAGGCGGAAGAAGCTGTTCAGGGGCCCGAAGTGTTCCTGGAAGAAACGGTAGCGATATCGATGACCGCCGTGGAAGTCGTGGTTTCCAGGGACCGCGTAGATCGGTACTGGGGCCGCCGCGAACTGGCGGGCTGCCGAGGCGAAGTCGGCGTCGTCGTAGGCGATGTCTCCGAGGTGCAGGATGAAGTCCGCTTTCAGCTCCCGGGCGCGACTCAGACACCAGGACAGCTCGGTACTTCCTCCGGCGTCTCCGAAGGCTACGAAGCGGTAGTGCTCGCGAGACGGGAAACGCCAACGCTGCTCTCGGTCCTCTCCGGCTCGCAGTTCCAACGCCACCGTGGCCAGCAAGCCCTGACGCTCGACTCTCGCCTGGGCATCGTCCAGGCGCGCTTCGGGGTGGAGGTTCTCGATCGTGAAGCGCACGGTCCCCCCGTCCGGGGCGCGGAAGTGCAGCACCGGTTCCGGGACGAAGGCCCGGAACCGGGGAAGATCCTCCGAAGTGCTCGCACTCCGTAGGAAGGCACCCTCCGCACTCGCCTCGAAGGCCTCACTCCGATAGGTTCGGGGGAGCGGCGGCGGGTCCATTTGGAGCGGCGGATAACGCAGGCCATGGAGGAGCAGGGCTCCCAGCAGCCCGAACCCGCAGAGCAGCAGGCCGGCGAGGAACTTCGCGCGTCGTGACATGCCTAGACGGGACTCTCCTCGCCAACCGCCGCCTGCTGGAGGGCGGTCAGCCGGGCGACGCCGGCGAGCCCCAGATCCACCAAACGGTCCAGAGCCGCGCGTTCGAAGGGCGGCCCCTCGGCGGTGCCCTGGACTTCGATCAGGCGTCCCGAAGCGGTGCCGACGATGTTCATGTCCACCTCCGCCTGGGAATCCTCGCGATAGTCGAGGTCCAGGAGCTCTTCGCCAGCCACCACGCCCACCGAGACCGCGGCGGGCCAGTCCCGAAGAGGCCAGTGGCGGAGCTGGGAACGCCCGGCGAGGGTATGGAAGGCGTCGTGCAAGGCCACCGCAGCACCGGTGATCGAGGCGCAACGAGTGCCGCCATCGGCTTGCAGGACATCGCAGTCGGCGGTCAGTGTCCAGCCCGGGAAGGCTTCCAGGTCGACCACCGAACGGAGGGCACGGCCGATCAAGCGCTGGATCTCCACGCTGCGCCCGTCGCGCTTCAAGTGTTCCCGCGGCTTGCGGCCCTGCACCGAACCGGGCAGCATCGCGTACTCGGCGGTCAGCCAGCCCTGACCCTTGCCTTTCAGCCACAGGGGGAGGCGCTGCACCGCGGAAACCGTGCACAGCACTCGGGTGCGGCCGCACTCGACCAGGACCGAACCCTCGGCGTTGTCGGTGAAGGAGCGGGTGAGGCGCAGCTCACGCAGCTCGTCGGGTCGGCGACCGTTGCGGCGTTCCATTCGGATTCAATGTGGACCAGGGGTGGAGCGAGGGGCGGGGAGGGCTTCGAGCGTGGGCAGGCGACCGGGCTCCACCCGTGCGGAAGCGCCTTCCGGGCCCCAACGGAGCCCCCCGGAAACGGAGAATTCTAGCAGCGGCCCCTCCGGGAGGTCCGCGCGTTCCGGGGCACGCACCCCATGCGGGGCCCAAACCCGAAGGAGACTCAGGAATTCCCGTTCCAGGGAGCCTGGGCCGTCGAGTCGGTAGTGTTGCCAGCGCCGCTCCAATCCCAGGAGCCATGCGGCGAGCAAGGTCTCGCGCTCGGGTCGACGGCGGGCATGGGCCGCCAGGGACGTCGTGGGGTAGGGGGCGATTCCGGGTGGGGGCGCGGCGTGAACGTCGATCCCCACTCCCAGCAGGGTCGCGGGGGGCCGGGAAGCCGGCAGTTCGGCGAGGATTCCCGCGAGCTTGGCGCCGCCGAGGAGCAGATCGTTGGGCCACTTGATGGCCAGGGGGACATCGGTCCAGGGGCGCAGGGCCGCGGCCAGGGCGCAGGCGGCGAGCAGGCCGGCGGCGTGGGCGGGTTCGGGAGGTGGGCCCAGGCAGAGGGTGAAGGTGAGATTGCTGTACGGAGGACCGCCCCACCAGTCCCGGCGGCGGCGCCCGCGCCCCCCATCCTGTGTTTCCGCGACCAGCAACAGGCCGTCACAGGCCGCGAGGCCTTCCTTCTCCAGACGCTGCCGCAGTGCATCCGAGGTGCTGTGGCAACGGGAGAGGATCTCGATCCGCCGACCCGCGCGGCGCCGGAGCGGGAGGCGCCGCTCCAGGAGCCTCCGCCGCAGGGGCCTCACCGGTTCAGGCCGGGCCCGAAGCGGTCGCCGAGACGCCGCAGGATGTTGGAGTGGATCTGGCAGATCCGCGATTCGGTGAGTCCCAGCCGCAAGCCGATCTGGCGCAGGGTCAGCCCTTCGAGATAGTAGCCCTGGATGATGGCGCGTTCCTTGTCGCCGAGACAGGAAGTCAGGACGTCCATCAAATCGCGACGGCCCGCGAGTTCGTCGGGACGGGCGTTCTTGGATTCGCCGAGGGTGTCGATGTTGGCTTCCACGTCCCCGGGATGCGAGACCCGGCGGTCGCTCAGATTGAGCATCGCCCGAGGATGGGCCTTGGGGAGCATCTTGGGGAGGTCCTTGACTTGGACGTCGAGGGCTTGCGCGACTTCGCGGTCGTTGGGTTCGCAGCCGTAGCGGACCAGCCAGTCCTCGCGCAAGCGGGCGATTCGCGAGGCGCGCTGGCGGACGCTGCGCGGGACCCAGTCCTGAGTTCGGAGGGCGTCGAGCATCGCCCCGCGGATGCGGGTGCTGCAATAGGTCTTGAAGCGGACGCCGCGGGAGGGGTCGTACTTCTCGATCGCGTCGAAGAGACCGAAGGCGCCCTCCTGGGCGAGATCGTCGGGATCCACCGAGCGCGGTAGGTTGCGGCACATGCGCTCCGCGAGGAAACGGAGGAGTTCGGTGTGGCGCTCGATCAACAAAGCCTTGGCGCGCTGGTCACCGTGTTCCTTGTAGCGCTCCCAGAGCTCTTCCGCGCTCTGAGGGGCTTCCATTTCCCGCTCGGGTTCCGTGGCTTCGGACATCCACCGAGGATTCTAGTGGAACGAGGGGGGGGGAAGCGAATCGGCCCAGGGGGGGCCGCCCTTCAGCCCGAAATCCGGATCACGCCGTGGACCGGAAGGTCCGGTAGCTGGTCTCGGCCCCCCAGGGAGTCCAGCTCGACCAGGAAGACGGCGCCCGCGACCTCGGCTCCGAGTCGCCGCACCAGACGCAGCGCGGCGGCGGCGGTTCCCCCGGTGGCGAGGAGATCGTCGACCAGGACCACGCGGTCGGCGGCGTCGGCGCCGTCCTGGTGGACCTCCAACACGTTTTCCCCGTACTCCAAGGAGTAGGCTTCCCGGAAGGTCTTCCAGGGCAACTTGCCGGGTTTGCGCAGCGGGATCAGCCCACAGGCCAAACGGTCGGCGAGCGGGGCGGCGAACAGGAAACCGCGGGATTCCATCGCCGCCAGCCGAGTGGGGCGCATGGGGCGGATCAGCGCCTCGAGTCGGTCCAGGGCTTCCCGGAAGGCTTCGGGGGCGGCCAGGAGCGGGGTCAGATCCTTGAAGACGATGCCGGGGCGGGGGAAGTCCGGGACATCGCGCAGGTACTCTTGCAGGTCCATCACATTTCCTCGGGAGTGGGAACCCCGAGCAGTCCGAGGCCCAGGGCCAGGGTCCTGCGGAGGGCGTCGATCGCGGCCAGGCGGGCGTTTTCCAGTTCCGCCCCGGAGCCGAGCACGTGCTTTTCGCGGTAGAAGGAGTTGCCCGCCGCGGCGATGCGGAGAAGGGCCTGGGCGAGCAGCATGGGCTCGCGCTTGGCCGCGGCTTCACGGAGAGCCGCGGGGAATCGTCCGAGCGCGGTCCAGAGTTCGGGGGAGTCGGCGAGCAGCGAGGCGTCGACCTCCCCGGCGCCGGGAGCGCATCGTCCGGACTTGCGCAAGATCGCGCAGCAGCGGGCGTGGGTGTACTGCAAGTAGGGACCGGTGTCTCCCTCGAAGGACAGCACTTCCTTCCAGTCGAAGACCACGTCCTTGGTGCGCTGGGTCTTGAGTTCGTGGAAGATCACCGCTCCCACCCCGATTCGCTCCGCGATCGTGTCCTTGTCCGCGAGTGCGGGGTTCTTCTCCTCGATGATCTCGCGAGCCAGTTCCACCGCGCGGTCGAGTAGTTCCTCGAGGAGCAGGACCACGCCTTTCCGGCTGCTGAGCTTCCCCTCGGCGAGCCGCACCAGTCCGAAGGGGACGTGTTCGATGCGCTCCGCCCACTCACAACCAGTCTTGCGCAGCACCGCGATGAACTGGCGGAAGTGGAGTTTCTGCTCCCCACCCACCACGTAGAGCGCGTGGTCGAAATGGAATTCCTTCCAGCGGGAAAGGGCCGCGGCCAGATCCCGAGTTGCGTAGAGGGTGGTGCCGTGGGCGGTCTTCACCAGGCAGGGGGTCGCGATCCCCTGGTCCTCCAGATTCACGATGGTCGCCCCTCGACTCTCTTCCAGGACGCCGCTTCCCTCGAGCCAGTCGAGGACCTCCTGGAGTTGGTCCTCGTACCAGGATTCACCGCGTACGTGATCGAAGCTCACCCCGAGTCGGTCGAATTGCTTCTGGAATTCACGCAGCGAGAATTCGGTGAAACGTTTCCAGGTGGCGCGAGCCGCGTTCTCCCTGCCGCTTTCCAGCTCACGGAAAGCTCGTTGGGCCTCGGCACGCAACTCCTGGTCCTTCTCCTCCTCTTCGTGGTAGCGCACGTAGAGTTCCAGGAGGTGGTGGATCGGGTCGGCCTCCAGCGCGGTTTCGTCCCCCCAGCGCTGCCATGCGGCGAGCAGCTTGCCGAACTGACTGCCCCAGTCGCCGAGGTGGTTGATGCGCACCACCCGGTCTCCGAGGTGGGAGAAGATGCGCGCCAGGGCGGCGCCCAACACCGTGGTGCGAAGGTGGCCGACGTGCATCGGCTTGGCGATGTTCGGGGACCCGAACTCCACCACCACGGTCTCCCCGTTCCCGGCGGCGCCGAAATCGGGGCGGAGGGCGTCGGCCAGCACGGTCGCGGCGAGGGCCTGGGGGTGGATCTGGAAGTTCAGGAATGGGCCGCTCGGGACCGCGCGGATCTCGGGATCGGAGAAGGCCTCGGCCAGCTTGGCCGCCAGGGTGGCGGGGTCGCCACCGGCGGCTCTGGCGTAGGGGAAGCAGGGCAGGGCGAACTGGCCCAGGGCCTCTTGCCGCGGCCGTTCCAGGTGCACGTCCTCGGGGGCGCAATCCAGACGATCCGCCAGGGCGGCACGGATCCGCGACGCGAAGGGATCCAGACCCTGCGGGGCGAGAGTGGGGGTGGGGGTCATGAAAGGGTGTCTCCGTAGAGCGAGGCCAGCAGCCGGGGAAGGGGCTCGCCGAGTTCCGCCTCGATCTGGGCCGCCTGGACGCGGGCCAGTTCGGCCGAGCGCTGGAGCCAGGGGGATCTGCCATAGCGCTCGTAGAGGTCGGCCTCACGGTCCTCCAGACTGACGATGGTGGAATGGCGGACGCTGGCATCGGCGACCGAGACCACGCTGTCCGAGAGCTGCCAGCTCTCGGGATCGAAGGCCTCGACCAGGCGCCGAACGAATGCGGGGCGGAAACCGGCGGCGAGCAGTTCGGGAGCGGGCCGCCCCTTCAGCCAATGGCCGATGCAGCCCCGTGCCTCGGCGTGGAGGCCCCGCGACCGGAGCATCACGAAGCCGGTCCACCCGTGCAGGGGGCCGTGGGTGCGGGAGCGCCCCAGGTCGTGCAACAGGCCCTGGACTTCGAGCAACTCCGGATCCACCTCCGCGCCGACTGCCGCCAATCGCTCCCCGAGCAGCCGCGCCACACGGGCGACTTGTCGGGAATGAAGCACCCAGCGCTCGCCTTCCGGGGCGCTTCGTGCGATCAGTTCACGGGCGGCGGCCGGACTCATCGAACCGCGGATTGTATCCGCAGCCACTCCACCGCCCGGATCAGGGTTCGCCGTCCGTCTTCGTGTTCGAGAAGTTCCAGGGCCTCCTGCTCCGGAGCCCAGCGGCCCCGATCGTGTTCGGCGGAGAGGCGCAGTTCCGCCCCGTCCGGGCAGCGGGCGAGATAGAGCACGGTGCGTTTCCAGCTCCTTCCGTGGGGCTGGTAGATGCAAGTGTCGGCGAACTCGGGGGCCAGTTCGTCGGCAGTCAGCGAGATACCGGTTTCCTCCTCGACTTCGCGCAGTGCCGCTTCCACCAGACCCTCGTCGCCGTCGAGATGACCCTTGGGAAAACCCCAGGTGTGGTGTAGGGCGTTGCGCAAGAGGAGGAAATGGGGCCCGTCGTCCTCGGGGCGCCACAACACGATCCCGGCGGCGAGGATCGGATCCTCCGGGGTGCCGGCGGCGCTACGGCGGTTCGGGTGGGGACGGAAGGGGTGGGGGGCCATGGGCCTCCAGTCTGCCATTCCCCGCCCGTAGAATCGCCTCCCGATGGGTCAGCTCCCCGCCGATGTTCGCAGTCTGCGCGCCACTCTGGTCGAGCGCCGCGACTGTGGCCCGGACGCCTTCCTCGTCGAAATCGCCTTTTCCGAGGCTTTCTCGGAACTCGCCCCCGGACGGTTCGCGATGCTCTCCCCGGCGGCGGACCCGGAATTCGTGGTTCCCCGCCCCTTCAGCGTCCTGGAGCAGCCCTCTCCGGAGCGCATGCGCTTCCTGATCCAGGTGATCGGACGCGGAACGCGCGCGCTGGCCGCGCTCGAACCGGGCGCCGAACTCCGTTGCACGGTGCCGCTCGGCAACGGCTTCGCCTTGCCCTCCTCGGAACGGGAAGTGGTGCTGGTCGCGGGCGGGGTGGGCTGTGCCCCTTTCCTGCTCTATGGTCGGCAGCGGGCACGGCAGGGCGCGGGTTCGCGCACGGTGTTCCTCTACGGCGCACGTGAAGCCGCTCGGCTCTACGCGATCGAACTCTTCGAGGCGGTGGACTGGCGCTTGCTCCCCGCGACCGACGACGGCAGCCGGGGCTTCCACGGCAACGCGGTCTCCTGTCTGGGTGCCGAGCTGGAGGCGGGCAGGATTGCGCGTGGGGCCCTCTACTGCGCCTGCGGTCCAGCCCCTTTCCTGCATGCTTTCTCGGCCTTCGCTCGGGAGCACGGCCTGGACGCGCGGCTCAGTCTGGAAACCTACATGGGCTGCGGGATCGGGGTTTGCAACGGTTGTCCGACCGCGACCGCTCCGGACGGAGCCTTCGGGGATTGGCCCTGGGCCAAGGCCTGCCTCGACGGGCCGGTCTTCGCGCTGCGGGATCTCGCGGACCCAGGACCGCGGCGGGACGCCTCGCGCCCTCAGCGCGGACCTTCCTGATCGTCCCCGACGTAGCCCAGACCCTGGAGTTCTGCCCGCGACTCGGGACTCAGTTCCTCCAGGGAGTGGAAGATCGGGGCCAGATGGAATCGCTGTCGAAGTTCGATCGAGCGTTTCTGGAACTCGGAGAGGTCGTGGCGGGCGCGGCGCAGGAAGTCCTTGCCCTCGGGGGTGTCGGCCAGGTTGCGACTCTCGGCGGGATCGGTGGCCAGGTCGAAGACCGCGGTCGGGAAACCCTCGTCGGGGAAGAAGATCGCCTTCCACGTTCCCGCGCGATAGGAGGCCTGATGATTCGGCCAGTTGGCTTGTGCGATCGCGGGGCCGATCCGGGGATCCGCGGGCGAGTGGCGCAGGTCCACCACCCGACCCACCACGGAGGGGGGGGCCGCGACCCCGAGTTCGGCCAGGACCGTGGGCATCACGTCGACCAGGTCGAGGGAGTCCGTGCGTACCACGCCCGAGGGGCCGCCCGGCAGCCGAACCAGCAGTGGAATGTGGAGCAGTTGTTCCCATACCTTGTGGTGGCCGAAGTAACCGTGTTCCCAGAACTCCTCCCCGTGGTCGGCGAGAATCACCACCAGGGTGTCGCGCTCCAGTCCCGCGGCGGCCAGAGCATCCAGGAAGCGGCCGAGTTGGGCGTCGGTGACCGCGATCTCGGCGTCGTAGAGGGCGCTCACGAACTCTCGGTCGGCGGGATCGAGATCGCCCTCGAAGAGGGGCTGGAAGAAGAGCCGCTGGATGTCCCCGATCGGATTCTTGACCCGATTCTCCGCCAGGTAACGGCGCGCCTCGCGCAGGGCCTCCCGCAGTGGACCTTGGTAGTCGGGATCGAAGCGATCCACTACGTCCTCGGGGGGGAGATAGGGGTAGTGGACTTCGTAGGTGTGCAGGAAGAGGAAGAAGGGCTTGGCCGGGTCGCGCTCCTCGCGCAGCCAGCGCAGGGCCCGGTCCACTCGGTTCTCGGCACCCAGGGTCTGGGAGTCGAAGAGCTGGAAACCCTGGTCCAAGCCCCGGCGCTCGTTGATGTAGCCTCCACCGGCGATCGCCGCGGTCTGGAAACCGGCGTCCTGGAGGACCTCCGCGAGGGTGGTCGCCGCGGGAGGAAGGGCCGGGAAGGCCTTGGCGCCATTGGGCAAGCGCATCTTGTTCCAGATGTGGTGAGTCGCGGGATAGAGGGAGGAGGAGAGTGGGGGGGGAGGAGGCGGTGTAGGGGGGGGGGGCGCTAGCGTGAGCGCGATGGGGAGCGCGGCGCGCGCAGGGGTGCGCCCCCCCCCCCCCCCC
>CAYVRL010000042.1:0-10703 GCA_964454065.1 uncultured Planctomycetales bacterium
GCAGCATGAAGACCGCGAGACCGAGGAAGAGCCGGGTGTAGAGGTCCCCGAAGAGGTTGCCGAGACCGGCGAGTTCGCGGTGCAGGGCTTCCTCGTGGGTGACGGTGCTCAGCCCGGTGACCGCGATCAGGGCGGAGTCGAATTCCTCGCCGGCGCGAATTCGAGCCAGGACATCGCGCAAGGCGGGTCGGCCGTAGTCACGAACCAGCCGCCGGACGAAGGCTTCTCCGAGGGCATAGCCGATGGCGGCCGACCAGGTTTCGTTCGGGAAGCCCTGGCGGTAACGGGACAGGGGGGGGAGATCTCCCGCCACCGCCAGCCACGGCAGCGAAACGTGAGCACGGTCGAGGTAGAGCTCGCCCGCGTAGAGTTCCGCCACCCCTTCGTGGAACCAGGCCGGGGTACGGGCATAAGCGCCCGGCCCCAGGTCGGCCATCGCGAGGTGCATGAGTTCGTGGCGGAGGGTCAGGCTCAACTGGGCTTCGGAACCCGCGGTCCGGGTGGCGATGACGAGTTTCCGTTGCGAGGGAACGGCGACCGCGGCGAACCAGGGAGGCACGGGGTGCCCCAGCTCCCGCGTCAGCGCCGCCCGATCCGCCACCCATACCACTTCGAAGGGGCGCGGGTCGGGAGGAAGACCGGTGTAGGCACGGGCCTCGGCAAAATCCTTCTCGACCTGGCCCGCCATGCGTCGGGCCAGGGGGCGCAGCGCCGGGGGAGCGCTCCAGTGGAAGGTCTGAGGGGGAGGGGTGGAAGGGCTCCCTTGCGCCCAAGAGGACGGCGCCCCCGGCAAGGCCAGGAGCGCCGCGAGGAACAGGGAAGGAATGGAATCAGCCAAGCGACACGTCGTCGCCCGATCCGCCGTCGTCCTTCCCGTCGGGGCCGGCGGAGTAGAGGAGGAAGGAACCGTCGTCGGTCCTCTTGTAGAGGAAGTCGTGGCCCCAGCCGTCGGGGACGATCCCTCGGCTCGGGTCCTGGAGAATGCCGTCGGGCCACCCTTCCACCGGGGCGAGCAGATCCTGCAGGGTGGCTGGGTATTCATCCTTCTCCATCTGGTAGATCAACAGACCGGATTGCAAGCGCTGCAATTCCTTCATGGTCGTGGAATGCTGGTCGGGAGACGGAGGAGTACCCACGTTCTCCGTGGTGATGACGGCGCCGTCCTCCTCGGGCTCCGGCATCCCTTCCCGGGAACGAAGGGTGAAGGCACCCGTCCCAGCCCCAGCGATGGCGCTCAGGGCGAAGATCTCGTTCAATCCGAAACTGCCGATCATGTGAGTGTGCAAGCGACCGTTCTCCACCAGGGCGTAGGCTTCGGAGGTCCGTAAGTGGCTGGTGATGGCCTCGGGCCCCGGGAACTTGTCCAGGTCCACCGGCAATTGTTCAGTGGGAACTTGCATGGAAATCATCGGGATCAAGCCCTGCATCATGGTGACCGCTCCCTCGGCGGCCGGCCGGGGATCGCTCCAGGCGAGCATCCGTGCCCTCTTCGGTGCGGAGGTCAGGAAAGCCGCGGCTTCGGGATTGGAGGAGATGTTCTTCTCCGGTTCCTTCACCCCGTCGCGCAAGGTCTTCCTGACCGTGGAGGGGTTCATCGAGAAGGCCAACCAACCGTCGTCGGAAACCCCGAAGGAGGGCTGGAACTGGGCCAGCACCATCGAGGCCTGAGCAGCTTGGGGGGGCAGAATGCTGGGGTTCAATCTGAGGACGTAGTACTCGGGGCCATCGTGGGTGACCCACTTCCCATCCTCACCCTTCACCCGGAGTTTCACGGTCTTGACCAGAAGGGAAACTTCCTCCACGGGGTCGAGCAAAGTGGAAAGGAAGCTCATCATTTCGTGGAAGGCGGGCCGGGCGTCTTCGACATCGCGTACGCGGAGGAAGGCCGCGGCGTTGCTGCCACTCATCATGCTGGAGGCATCCACCATGGCGTAGGAAAAACTGTCCGGACCGAGGCTGTTCAACGCCTTGTCCAACACCGCTCGCTTGTCTCCCTGGAGCCACGCGTAAGCAGGATGGGATTCCTCGATCCCCTGACCTTTCTCGGCGGCGATGGCCAGGAATTGGTCGAGCAGCTGGTCGAGGGTCTGGGAGAAGGTCCGGAAGCTGGCGTTGCTGATGCTGAACTTCGTGGCCTTGGCCGGAATGTACCGGACCAGGGAGGAATCCGCGACGCCGTCGGAGAGGAGATCGCCGAAGAAGCCCTGAGGTCCGTCAGGGCCGAAGCCCATCGCCATGTCCGCCACGCTGTCTCCGTCCTCCCAACCCGAAGAGACCGTGAAGGCGCCGAGCGAATCGAGGCCGATCGTATGGAACAGAGCACGCAACTTCGCCGCCTCGCCGGTGGGGAGATGGGCCATGGCGGGCTCCACGGCCTTCATGAGTTTCCCGAAATCCGCGTAGAGGAACACGCTGCGCTGAGGCAGGGCCTTGCGCTCCTCCTGGAAGGCCCCCGAAGAGGCGAGTGAGGACCCATCCTCGGGACGAGCGACATTGCCGATCCAGAAGTCGATGGCATCCCCTTCCCGGGAAAGATCGATATCGAAATCGGGGTCGGAGACGAGGTGCAAGGAGCCGGAATCGGGATCGCCCTGAGCCCCTTGGCTCTTCATCGCCCCCGAGAGCAGCTGCCAATACCCGTCGGCCAGATCACGGTTCCGGAAGCCGATCCGGATGGCGAAGAATCCTGCCGGGGGGGAGCCGGGACCCGCCGACATGATGCTCTGGAGTCCCCCGGCGATTTCCAGGCGTCCATAGGCCGCCGGTTCCAGTACGGAGGCGGGCAGCCCTTGCGTGGCGAGCATGGCTTCGGCCTGGCTCATGCCGGAGTCGATCATGGGTAGGAGACCGGCGACGAAATCCTGCACCCGTTGATCCCGCCAGATCTCCCCCATGGCGGAGGAGGACATGCCCTGGGCAAAGGCGGGAACGTCGTTGACGTCGAGGTAGAAACTCGCCGTTTCGGGGACCCGATCGGACAGGCTCCCTTGAGCGTACGAAGAGGGGGCGAGGAGGGAGGCACAGAGTGCCAACGGGAGGGAGAGACGCATTCTGGAACTCCGATTGGGGTGGGAGGCGCGGTGGGCGGCCCATCCTACGCACACCTGGGCCGTTGTAGGCAGAGGAATTCAGGGATACACTCTGCGCCCGCGGGGGTCTCGTCTCCCCGTCCGCGGAGACCGTGTCCATGCCCAGGATCCTCCTCTTCCTCCTCCTCGTGCTTCCCCTAGGGGCTTGCCAATCCGCGTCTTCGGTCACTCCCGACCTGATCGCCACCTGGGGGGACATTCCCATCCCTCGGGGCTTCGATCCCGCCCAATCGGAAGGGGACCTGGTTCCGATCGATGCCGGCACCTACCGAGCCGGGGATTTCCACTACCTCGGCCGAGGCTCCGAGGCCAAGGTTCTCGCCTACTACCAGGAGCGACTTCCCCTGAACGGTTGGACCGCGAGCGGCGAGAAGAACACCTGGCGGAAGGGCGACACCCTACTCGAGGTCGTCGTATCCGACTTCAATAGCAAGGGTAACGACGCTTTCGGTCTCCTTGCCCTCACTCTTCACGTACGCACCCGTGCGACGGACACCCCGACCCGATGAACTCCGCCTCCCCCACCAGCGCGCCGCGCACTGCCCCTGGAAGTCACAACCCGGACTTCACCCCCGAGAACCCTGCCCTGGTTTGGGTTCGGGAGAACCGGGGTTTCGTGGTCATGCTGATCCTCGCCTTGGGCCTTGGACTGTCCTTCAACTACTACTACCCCAAATACCAGCATCAAAAACAGGAGAGTGCCTGGAACCTGTATGCCTCGGTGATGAACACCCCCGGTGGCCCCTTCGCCCCCGAGAACATCGAGCACACCCTTGCCCAAGCGCGCGAGAACGACCAGATCTACGCCCCCATCCTCCTGACCGGGGTTCAAGTGGCCATTTCGCGTCAGGATTCCTCCACCCTCCAAACCTTGATCGGGGAAATCGAAAGGACTCAGCAGGCTGGGGGAGAATGGGCACAGGTTCCGCTCCCCGGATCCGACCAGGAAACCCTGTTGGGCCACGCCCTGACCCTGGCCAAAGCCGCCCTCGCCGGCGAGGGACAGACCACCTTCACCAACCCCGAACCGCCGGGCCCTCGCGTAACGATTACGCTAACCGTAAACGAAACAGACACTTACGATATTACGGTTGGCCTCTATCCGGAGGTCGCCCCGAAGGCTTGCGAAGCCTTCCTCGCGGCGGTGAAGTCCGGAATCCAGTCACCCCTCGAAGGCAAACGCTCCGGGCCCTTCGGCTTGCGATTCAGCGGCCTGGGCACCTCCGCCGCCGAGGACAGCGCCCCTCCAGGCCTGGATCCAGAGATCCAGTGGGGCTATTTCCACACCGCGGGCGCCCTTTCCCTTCCCCCGATCCCGGGCACCACCGGCGAACTGGATCCCACTCAGATCGAGATCACTCTCAAGGACGCCTTCCATCTCGACACCCGCTCCACGGTCTTCGGCCAGATCATCGAGGGCCTCGACAACCTCCAAACCCTCGAACTGCCCTCCGACCCCTCCGCCGACCCCATCAAGACCATCCAAATCACATCCCTGACACTTCGTGCCGGGTGATTTCTTCCCGTTTCCTGACAGCTATTGCCGGAGACGGCCCCATTCGGTAGGGGGCCAGCTCGATCAATCTCCGAGCAGGTCCCCGACTTCGTCCTGGAGGGGGAGTGTCCGGGTGTATCGATCCAGCTCATCCAGGTCGCGAAAGTGAAGGATGACCCTTCCGCCCCCCTGTCGCCGGAGCCGGATTTCCGCTTTCAGGCCCACGGCTTTCGTCAATCGGTTTTGGAGGTCGGCAATCCATGCCGGTTGTCGCGGCCTCGCTCGATGGGCAGGTGGCATCTTCCCCGCGACCGCTGCCGCGATCACGGCTTCGGTCTTCCGTACCGACCAGTCCTCATCGACCATACGCTTGTACATCTCGCGCTGCCGAGAGGGTTCACCCAGGCGAAGCAGCGCCCGAGCATGTCCAGCGCTGATCGTTCCACGTGAAACAGCCGCCTGGAATTCCTCGGGAAGTTCCAGGAGTCGAACCAGATTCCCAACGGTCGAGCGTTGCATGCCAAGACTCTCGGCCACTTGCTCTTGGGTCAACTGGAAGTCATCGAGCAAACGGCGGCAGGCGCGAGCGCGTTCGATCGGGTCCAGATCCTCTCGCTGGATGTTCTCGATCAGGGCGAGTTCCAACCGTTCCCTTTCCTCTTCCGCCCCCTCTCGAACGATGACCGGGACTTTCTTCATGCCCGCGGCCTGGGCTGCTCGCCATCGACGCTCTCCCGCTAGGATTTCGTACCTGCCGTCCGGAAGGGCGGTGACCAAAATGGGCTGCATGATCCCATGACGCCGGACCGAACGAATCAGCCCTTCCAAACCCCTGTCGAAATCCTCTCGGGGTTGAAGGCGATTCGGACTCAAATGGGTCACCGGAACCCAGAGAGGACCGCCCGCTTCCTGGCCGTCGGTTGCGTGCTGATTGGAGAGGAGGGCATCGAGCCCTTTCCCGAGCCCGGATCTTCGTGTAGCCATGCTGATTTCCTGGGTTGGCGCCTCTGAGAAGCGCCGCTAGCCTAGCACGCACCAACGCCCCTGCTCAACGATGCCCTCCGCGCAACGAATCGGGATCCTCGGTGATCTCCACGCCAACCTATCCGCCCTCCTTGCCGTCTTAGCCCTTCTGAACCAAGAAAAGGTGACTGAGCTCTATTGTGTCGGCGATCTCGTGGGTTACGGGCCAAGGCCGAACGAGGTCCTGGAGGTGATCCGTGATCGGGGGGTGCGGTGCGTGGCCGGGAATCACGACTGGGCGCTTCTAGGGCGAATCGATTCCAGTTACTTCAACCCCTATGCTCTCCAGGCTTTGGAGTGGACTCGCGGTGTTATTTCCGAGTCCAATCGACGCTTTCTCGAGGACTTGCCTCTGCGAATCGACGCCCCAGGATTCACCGTTTTCCATGGTTCGCTCCCCTTTCCGGAAGCCTTCAACTATCTCCAATCCTTCCCGGCCGCCAGAGCATGTCTTGCCGATTTCGCGACCCCGATCGGTTTTTTCGGTCACACCCACGTCCCAATGAACTTCATCGAGCGCGAGGGGGAAAGCGAGTTGGACTGGCATTTCCGGGAGAAATGGGTTCTGGAACCCGGTTGCCGTGCGGTCGTGAACGTGGGTTCCGTTGGCCAACCCCGGGACGAGAACCCTCTTGCCCCCGTGTGCATCTTCGATCCCGAATCGCGTTCCGTCTCGCTACTCCGAACGGATTACGATATTCCGGAGGAACAACGGAGAATCCGCAAGACCGGTCTTCCGAAGATCCTTGGAGATCGGCTCGTTCACGGGATTTGATACCTGCCGCGGTGGGGCTGGAGCCGCTGGCCTACGGGCGGAGATAGGAAAGTCGCTCGGGGAGACCTTCCAGGCCGTCCTCACCCAAGCCCGCTTCGAAGAGAGCCTTGAGGTCCTCCAGAACCGGACGTTTCCCGTGAAACATCATGGAACGAGCCGTGGGATGCCTCCCCACCAGGACGAGGAGCTGCATGATGCTCGCGGCGCTGCAACGATCTTCCTCGATCTGGGCCTCCACGGGGGAATGGTGGTGACTGACCACGGCCACGATCAAGGAAACCGGGCGGGCATGAAGGCTGGCCCCTTCGGGCAGCACCAATTCCGCACTCAACCGCTCCGAGAGCGCCTCCTGGACCTCCGCCGCAACCGGGACGGCGTGGGTCATGCTCTCAAAAGCGGTTACAACACAATCGTTGATAATGAGTTGCAATAGCTCCTCTTCACGAAGGACCGCCTGGCCTCGAATCCTGGGCCGATCGTCCACCAGATGTCGCTCGAAAAGGTGAGCCAAGGCCGTGGCGGCCTCGAAGAGATGGAGAGCGACCCCGATCGAGCTGCGTAGCTCGAGCAAGTCTGGAAAGCGTTCCTCCTCGGGCCCCGCTGCGACCGAGCTGTCGTATGCACTCTCGAGATTGTGGATCCTGGCCTCGAAACGTCGGCACTGGACCTCCGTGCAATAACGGGCTCGGATTCGACGAAGGTCGTCGAGGCCCTGGAGCCGGCGGGGCCGATTCCGCTCGAAATTCCGGTAGAGATCGAGAAAACGCTGGGCAATCCCCGCAGCGGGGGATTCAGAAGGCTCCGCTCCGGACCCGTCCGAGAAACGGCGCGCCCGGTGATCCTCCAAGTCCCGAGGGAGACGGAGCATCGGGTCTGGGGGAGCGAGGGAATCCACCCGGAGGGCGCCATCCGGCCAAACCATGCCAAGGTCCGTCCATCTTTCTCGCAAACCGTTTAGCGCAAGTGAGATCCGTTCACCGATAGAAACCGCGACCCGGCCTACGCAAGGGATCAGGGTCCTCTCCGCCCAGCCGGGGTCGGCGAAGCGATAGGCAGGGAATCGAGAATGGAGGTGGATGAGGCCGCTCATCGCCACGGCGAGACTCTTGGAGACCGCAACCAGGTGTCGGATCGGGAAGAACTGCCGGTTTTCTTGAGCGGCGAAATCGTCCAAGTAGGTTTCCAGCTCAGCGGAGGACTGATAGAGGTGGTAGAGCTGTCGCTGGTTCCACTGCTCCGGAGTCGATTCGAGCAACCCGTTGGAGAGCTCCAACAGACCATGGGCCTGGCTGGCCAGGAGAGGTTTGAACTCCTCCTCCGAGATCACCGTTCGAGGGCGGCGACGATCGGACCAGGGGCGCACGGATTTCATCTGAGGACGAGAGGACGGGGAATGGACGGACGGCCCCCTCGTCGCCAATTCTACCGAATCCGCCGACGACCCCCTCTCCACCGCGGTCGGGCCGGGGACTTTTCCTCGGGAATCCTCAAGTCCAAAGGAGAAAGCACCGTTCTAAGGCTGAGGGAACGAAATCCCTTTTGCCCCCGTCCGGAGATAGGAGGAATCTGTCATCGCATCCGACCGCTGCCTGGAAACCTACCTGCGGGACATCGACGAGGTCCCGCTGCTGACCGCCGCCGAGGAGGTTCAGCTTGGGCGTCGTATCCAACAGGGCGATCAGGAGGCGCGCGAGCACATGATCCGAGCCAACCTCCGCCTCGTGGTGAGCGTCGCCAAGCGCTTTACCGGGCGGGGCCTGATTCTCGCAGACTTGATCGCGGAAGGGAATCTCGGCCTGCTCCGCGCCATCGAGAAGTTCAACCCCGAAGCGGGATTCCGTTTCTCCACGTACGCCACGTGGTGGATCCAGCAAACGATCCGTCGCGCGCTGATCAACCAGGCCAAGACCGTGCGGGTTCCCTCCTACATGGTGGAGGTCCTGAGCAAGTGGCGCAAGACCGCGGCGCAGATGGAGGAGACCCTGGGACGGCATCCGACATCCCAAGAGGTCGCCGCCCAACTCGGCCTCTCGGAAGCCAATGCCCGGGTCGTCCGTCAAGCGATGCGCACCACCGTCACCCCGGCGGCGGGGGCGGATGGTCTACTCGACACGATCGCGGAGAACCATGCCGGCTCCCCACGGCACCAACCTTCGCCAGACGAAATCGCCTTGAAAAAGGATGCGCTCGAGACGCTCCGCGATATCCTGCAAATCATCGATCCGCGTGAAGCCACCGTTCTACGGATGCGGTACGGATTGGAAGACGGCGAGGCCGCAACCCTCGACTGCATTGCCAAGGCCCTCGGGGTCTCGCGGGAGCGGGTCCGTCAAATCGAACGCGCAGCCCTGCGGAAACTGCATGCCCACGTCGTCGAAGGAGTTCCTCCAGAACGAATCCTGCCGGGCGGCACCCGTTCCGAGGGAACGCCCAAGCGGAAACGAGCCTGAACGCGCGTCTTCCCCGGGGGAAACTGCCCTTTATCTTCATTTCCCCTTTTGCGTTTCCAAGTGTCGCTACTGCGATTTCAACTCCTGGGTATGGAGGGAGGAGGACTTGCGCCGCCAT
Source organism: uncultured Planctomycetales bacterium (assembly GCA_964454065.1). Taxonomy (GTDB): domain Bacteria; phylum Planctomycetota; class UBA1135; order UBA1135; family UBA1135; genus CAYVRL01. The sequence goes on from CAYVRL010000042.1 coordinate 8,951, forward strand.
ACGGAAGCGATCCTTGCGGAATGTCGGCTCCGCGCACGCGGATTGCGCCCGGCCACGGTCTTTCTGGGCGGTGGCACCCCCTCGTTGCTCAGTCCGGAAATCCTCGCTGATTTCCTGCGTGGCCTCCAAGAAATCAGCGGTTTTCGGGATCGTTCCACGGAGGTAACCATGGAGGCGAATCCGGAATCGCTCGACTCCGCCACGGCTCGAGCCGCGTTCGAGGGGGGTGTGACCCGCCTTTCCATCGGAGTCCAGTCGCTTCGTAACGAAGTCCTCCGTGCCTATGATCGCGCACACGATCGCGAGACGGCCCTCGAGGCTTTCCGGATCGCTCGCGAAAGCGGATTCCAGCGGATCAACCTCGACCTGATCTTCGCCTTCCCCGGCCAGGACCTGTCCGCATGGAAGGCCGATCTGCGTGAGATCCTCGACCTTGGACCGGAACATCTCTCCTGTTATGAGCTGAGCTTCGAACCGGGGACCGCCCTGAGTCGCATGCGCGACCATGGTCGTATCCAGGCCGAGTCCGCAGAGTTGCGGCTCGAGCTCTTCCGAACCACCAAGGAAATGTGCGCCGCTTCCGGATTGCAGCGTTATGAAGTTTCCAACTTCGCTCGCACCGGAGAAGAATGCCGCCACAATTTGCACTACTGGCGCAACGAAAACTATCTAGGCATCGGAGCCGGGGCCTGGTCGTGGATGGACGGCGTTCGACGACGGAATTGCTTGGATCCGAACCGCTACCAGGAAAGAATCGAGGCCGGACGGGATCCTACGGACATCACCGAGCGGCCCTCTCCCCAAACCGTTCTTTTCGACTGCTTCATGATGGGGCTGCGCCTGGAGCGCGAAGGCGTGGATTGCCGTCGGGTAGAGCGGATCAGCGGTCTGGACCCATTCGATTCTTGCGGAGAGACTCTGTCCGCTCTCCTCGACGAAGGGCTGCTTCTCCGGGAGTCCTCCCGCCTACGGGCGAGCGAACGCGGCTTCCTCCTCCTCGATTCGGTCCTGGAACGGCTGCTCCCGGAGGAACCCACCCTGCGGGTATAGTTCTGCCTGCGCACCGCGCCCGAGCCCCCCGCATGGGAGTGAAACCCCACCCCGTCAATCGCCTCTTCCTCCGCGGCCTGGCCCTGGTCCTGCCGCTGACCCTGACCGTCGCCCTGTTCCTGTGGCTCTGGAACTTCCTGTCCGGAACGATTTTTCAGCGCGTCGACGCCGCCGTCCTCTGGTTGGTTCGAAAGTACGTGGAGCTGAGTACCGACGGCGCGCTCGACCCGGATACCTTGCGTCGGAACGTGGCAGAAGCCATGCCCGATGGAGTACGGATCTGGGTGTCCGTGGCCTTGGTGATCGGGATCATCCTTCTCGTCGGTTGGTGGTTCTCCGGTTTCCTCGGCCGCCGCGCCGTTGCGGCCTTCGAGCGTCTACTCGGGAAAATGCCGTTGATCGGGGCGGTTTACCCCCATGTCCGTCAAATCACGGATTTCTTCTTCGGCGAGACCCGAAAAGTCCGCTTCGAGAGCGTGGTGGCGATCCCTTACCCTCGGGTAGGGGTTTATTCGCTTGCCTTCCTTACCGGAAGCAGCCTCCGCAGCCTGAACACGGCCTGCGGAAAGGAATTGATCTCGGTATTCGTTCCCTCTTCCCCGATGCCGGCGACGGGCTATACCCTTTTCGTACCCAAGGAGGAGCTCGTGCCGCTCAAACTTTCGGTCGAGCAAGCCTTGCGGGCAATCGTCTCGGGTGGGGT
>CAYVRL010000043.1:0-1751 GCA_964454065.1 uncultured Planctomycetales bacterium
AGGAATAGCCCCCTTGGCGACCCTGCCGACCCGCGTTGCCGATTTCCCGGATCTCCTTCCCCTTCGCGACCGGAACGACGCGAGGGTAGGCCTGTACAGCGACCACGGATCCTGGACCGCACTCTGCTGGGGCGCCCGCGGGGGACCGCTGCTGGAACTCCACGACACCCGCGATGCTTCCCTGCGGGACTTCGACCTGGGCTCCCCCGCCCGCCACCGCACGGTCTTCCTCGATCGTCTGGAGGCGGAACTCGAGGACGGTTCCCGAATCCGTGCCGCATGCAGCGGCCCCGAGGCGGTGCTGGTCGAATTCCGCGGCCCCGGGCGACCTCGGCCCAGCTGCCCTCTCCCCTGGCGGATCCGCTCCTCCGGCCCCGGATGCTGGGAGATCCTGATCGCTCCCGGAACCCAATCCTTCCCGCTTTCGGATCCCTACGTCGAGCGCCGCCATCGGATGGACGGCCTGCTCGCCCGCTGTCTGGGTCGTCTCCGCCGTCCCGAGGAACCGCTGGACCGCCTGGTCGCCGCCCGCGCCCTGACCACCCTGCTCTGGAATCGTCGTGTCCACTCCGACACCGCCGGGATCATTCCCTCTCCTTTCGGCTACCGGGGATTCTGGGCCTGGGATTCGTGGAAGCACGCCCATGCTCTGGCCCCCCTCCTGCCGGGACTGGCGCTCGCCCAGCTCCATGCCCAGGCCGACCGCCAGCGGGCCGACGGAATGATTCCCGATACCGTGATGCCCGACCCCGCGCGGGACAACTGGCGGAACGGAAAACCTCCCCTGCTCGCCTGGGCCCTGGCGGCCCTGGCCCGCCAGGGAGTCCGCCCCGACCGCCTGACCCCCTTGCGCGCTCGGGCGGCTTCCCATTTGGACTGGTGGTGGCGGGAACGCCGCCCCTGCGATGAGGAACTCTGTTCCTGCGGGGGCCGGGACCGGGAGAGCGCGACCTGGGACGGCGGTTGGGACCACTCCTTGCGCTACGCGGGCGTTCCCCTACGCCCTCACCACGATTGGCGACTCTTCGATCTCTGGCAACCCGACCTGAACACCGCTCTGGCGGTGGAATGGATGGTCCTCGGCCAGGGCCGTCGCGCGGCCCGCCTCGCCCGCGCCATCCGCCGCTCCTGCTGGGACGATGCCCTCGGCTGCTACGGCGATCGCCGCCCCCGCGGTTCCAGTACCGGGGTTCGCAGCCTGGCCTGCTGCTGGCCCGTCGCCGCCGGAATCGCCACCCTCCGGCAGCGGGAAGCCACCCGTTCCCTGCTCTCGGACCCCCGACACTTCGCCACCCCCTTCCCCTTTCCCGCCCTGGCCGTCTCGGAACACGGCTTCGACCCGGACGGCTATTGGAACGGCGGGGTTTGGATGGATCACGCCGTCCTGGCTTGCGCCGTCCTCGGTCCGGCCGCCGCCGACCCCACCCGCCGCCTGCTCGAGGGCGTCGCCGCGGCCGGCCCCCTCTGGGAGTGCTACCACCCCTATACCGCTCGGCCCTGTGGCGGCTCCCGCCCCGCCTCGCCCCAGTTCTCCTGGACCGCCGCCGCCCTCCTCGAACTCCTCTGCCGCCCTGCCTAGGTTGCCACCCCCACCCAGCCCATCCACTTCCTCTTTTCGCGCCCTCGGGGTTTGGTGCCAGTCTGGCACCCAATGTGTTCCCCACGAGGCGCTTTCCCGACGGGCCACACCGCCCGGGTCGACCCGCGCCGTGCCGCAACTCCCCGGGTCGACCCGCGCCGTGCCCCAACTC
>CAYVRL010000043.1:1851-10548 GCA_964454065.1 uncultured Planctomycetales bacterium
CAACTCCCCGGGTCGACCCGCGCCGTGCCCCAACTCTCCGTACCCATCCGCGCCGCGGCATTCGGAACGCCGGCGCCGTCCTCATCCGCCTCGCAGAACCCATCTAGCCCGACCGACGACCGGGTGTGGGCAGTGGAGGGCAGAGGGGGGAGGGGGATGGAAGCGGACGGAAGGGCGGCTGGCTTGGTGCCGGATTGGCACCCGATCCCGAGGGAGGCCCAGGGCATCCTCGCCGCAGGCGACCAGGCCCGGCCGAGACCGGGTTCCTCGTGGGGATGGGAAGCGGGTCAGTAGAACAGCGCGTAGAGGGCGACCGTGGCCAAGACCAGGGCGACGCAAAGGACATCGAAGAAGCGATCGCGCCGGACGGGAAGAGCAGTCGGAGGAACGGAAACCGGGGATGGAGAGGGAATGGGACGACTGCTGGTGAGGACGAGGATCATCGCGAGCAGCAGCGCCGCCAACCACATCTGATTCAGGAAGGCCATTCCGGGGAAGGCCAGCTTGATGCCGATGGTGACCGGCAGGGTCAGTGCCAGGGCCAGGGTGGCGCCGAGGGCGGAGGCCCGGCGCCAGAACATCCCCGCCAGGAAGACCACCGTCACTCCCGGAGTCACCAGTCCCCAGAATTCCTGGATGTAGTGGAAGACGCCCTGGAAACGACCGAGCATCGGCGCCCAGGCGGTGGCGATGCCGAGGAAGACGAGAGTGCTCCAGCGGCCGACCCGGATCAAACGGGCCTCGTCCGCATCGGGCCGCAGGTGGCGCCGGTAGATGTCCAGGGTGAAGATCGTAGCCGCGGAATTGAGCATGGAATCCAGACTGGACATCACCGCGCCGATCAGGGCAGCCAGCATCACCCCCCGCAGACCGGCGGGCAACAGGTGTTTCACCAACACCGGGAAAGCGCTGTCGGCGTGACCGGCCAGTTCCTCGGGGAAGAGTTCCAGTGCGGCGATCCCCGGCACCACGATCAGGAAGGGCATCAGGAGCTTGAACCATGCGGCCAGGATCACCCCATAGCGCGCCTGACGCAGGTTGCGGGCGGCCAGCGCCCGTTGCGTGATGAACTGGTTGCACCCCCAATAGAAGAGATTGGCGATCCACAAACCGCCGAAGAAGACCGCGAACCAGGGAAGGTCGGGATTGTCGAGGGGCAGGACGGTATGGAACTTGTCGGGAGCACGGTGGACCAGTTCCCCCCAGCCCCCCACCGCGTCCAGGGAGAGGAAGAGCGCGATGGCTCCTCCCAGGACCAGGAAGGCCGCTTGCACGAAGTCGGTCCAGACCACGGCCCGCAAGCCACCGTAGATGGTGTAGGCACCACCGAAGACCGAGAGGAGTAACAACCCCCATGGGATCGGCAGCCCGAACAAGGTCTGGAGGGCGAGCGAGCCGGAGTAGAGCACGGTGGCCAGCGCCACCAGGACGTAAGCGACCAACATGTAGAAAGCCAACCAGGAGCGCGCCGGGGAACTGAAACGGCGTTCCAGGAACTCGGGCATGGTGCCGATCCGCCCGGCCAGATAGCGGGGCATGAACCAGCGGGCGACGATCACCAAGGTGAGCGCCGACATCCATTCGTAGGAGGCGATGGCCATTCCGACTCTCACCCCGGAGCCCGCCATACCGACGAACTGTTCCGTGGAGATGTTGCTGGCCAGCAAGGAGGCCCCGATCAGCCACCACGGAAGGCTGCGACCGGCCAGGAAGTAGTCGTCCGCCTTTTCCTCCCGGCGGGAGGCGAGCAGACCCACGCCGAGGACCACCACCAGGTAGACCCCGAAGAGAATCAGGTCGAGGAGAGACAAGCTCGGCATGATGTCGGGCAGCTTAGCGCCCTCCCGGAGAGTCCCCATCGGCGCTAGGATGCCGATATGCGCTTGTTACCTCCAGGCTCCTCCCCGCTCTTCCTGGTCCTCGGCGCGCTGCTCGCCGCTCCGACCGCGGCTTCGGTCCCGCAACAGGATCCGCTCCCGGTCCAACCTCATTCCACGTTCACCATCGTCGCCCGCGATCCGGTGACCGGCAATTTGGGCGTGGCGACCGCCTCGCACTGGTTCTCGGTGGGAAGCAGTGTGCCCTGGGCCGAAGCCGGAGTCGGAGCCGTCGCCACCCAGTCCTTCTCACGGCTCGCCTACGGCCCCGAACTGCTGGACGACATGCGCGCCGGCAAGGATCCGCAGGAAGCCCTGGATGCGCGCGTGGCCATGGACAAGGGGCGGGACGTGCGCCAGGTCATCGCGATCGACGTTCGCGGCCGGACCGCGGCCTACACCGGAGAGCGTTGCATTGCCGCCGCCGCCCATCTCGCCGGCGACGGTTACGTGATCGCCGGAAACATCATGGAGAACGAGGACGTGGCCCAAGCCATGGCCGAGGGATACGAGAACGCCAAGGGAAGTTTCCCCGAGCGCCTTTTGGCCGCGCTGGAGGGGGCGGAACGGGCCGGTGGCGACCTGCGCGGCCGTCAGAGCGCCGCGATCCTGGTGGTCTCCGGCAAGGAGCAGGCCGAGCCCTGGATGGGGCGACTCCTCGACCTGCGGGTGGAGGACCACCACCGCCCGGTGGACGAACTCGGCCGCCTGCTCCGCATCCATCGCGCCTACGACGAGGCGAACCTCGGGGACGAGGCCGTCGCCCAAGGCAAGATCGACGAGGCCGTCGCCCACTACGAACGCGCCGAGGAACTCTATCCGGAACAGGTGGAACTGAGCTACTGGCGAGCCGCGAATCTGCTCGAGAGCGGTTATCAGAAGGAAGCCTTCGTGCTCTTCCAGCACGTCTTCGCCGAGGAGCCCGCATGGGTGGAGATGGCCCCACGGCTGGTCGCCGCCGGTCATCTCGAGGCCGATCCGGAGATGCTGGCCAAGATCGCGGCCCTGGCTCCGGAGGTGGAACGCAGCGAGCTGGTTCCGCGACCGGATGCGCGGAACATCGAACACGATGTCCGGACCCTGGTCGGTTTCGGAACCCGCCACACCCTCAGCGACCCAGATGATCCGGAACGCGGAATCGGTGCGGCCCGGCGCTGGATCGAGAACGAATTCCGAACCATCTCCAAGGAGTATCACGACGGCCGCTTGGAAGTCGAGGCCCTGCCCTTCCATGTCGACCCCGGGCGCCGCGTCCCCAGCGGCGTGGACCTGGTGGACGTGGTCGCCACCCTACCCGGATCCGAGCCCGAGCGCCTGATCGTGATCTCCGCGCACTACGACTCTCGAGCCAGTAACGGAATGGACGCGCGGAGCGACGCCCCCGGAGCCGACGACGATGCCAGCGGCGTGGCCGCCGTGCTGGAAGCGGCCCGCGTGCTGAGCGGCGTCCAACCCCGTGCCAGCCTCGTCTTCGTGGCCTTCGCCGGTGAGGAACAGGGGCTCTACGGGTCCCGAGCCCTTGCCCGCCACTGGAAGGAGGAGGGCAAACGGATCGTCGGGGTCTTCAACCTGGACATCGTCGGAGGGGTACTCGGTTCGAGCGGCAAATACGAGCCCTGGCGCATGCGCGTCTTCAGCGAGGGGCTGCCGACCACCGGCCCCAAGATCATGGGCAGCAACGAAGATGCGCCCTCCCGGGAGCTGGCTCGCTATCTGGAACGCGCCGGCGAGGAAACCGTTCCCGGTTTCGATCTCACTCTCGTCTTCCGCCCCGATCGCTTCCTGCGTGGGGGCGACCAGAAATCCTTCAGTGATCTGGGGTGGCCCGCGGTGCGCCTGAGCGAACCCCACGAGAACTACCACTGGCAACACCAGAACGTACGCAAGGAAGACGGAGTGCAGTACGGCGATCTCCCCGAGCACCTCGACTACGACTTCATCGGACGGGTCACGCACGCCACCGCGGCCGCCATGCGCGAGCTGGCCTTGGCTCCCCACGCGCCCGGCAACGTGGTCATGGACGTCTCTTCCCTGACCCCCGACACGACCTTGATCTGGGATCCCAGCGACGATCCCAGGATCGCGGGTTACGCGGTTCTCTACCGTCGCACCCACGAGCCGACTTGGACCCACCGGCGCATCGTCGGCACCGACAACCGCGTCACGCTCGAGGGCCTCAGCAAGGACGACTGGCTGTTCGCGGTCGAATCCTTCGATCAGGACAACAACCGCAGCGTCGCGGTATTCCCGAAACCGCGGTTCTAGGTTTCGGCGGCCACTCCCCCCCCGGAGCGTCCGAAACGGACGAGGATCTCCTCCAGTTCCTCGGGACGGAAGGGCTTGCCGAGGAAAGCGTCCATTCCCGCGCTTTCGACCTGACGACGAGCATCGGCCAGGACGTTCGCTGTCAAGGCGACCACGGGCACTCGCGAACGCGCTCCAGATGACTTGCGGATCTCCCGGCAGGCCTCGAGACCATCCATTCCCGGCATCTGCACGTCCATGAGGATCAGAGCGAAGTCTTCCGCGGCAGCTCTTTCCACCGCCTGGCGGCCATCCACCGCCTCCACGACTTCACAACCCAGGCGCTGGAGCATCTTGCCCGCCACCTTGCGGTTGACCGGATTATCGTCCACCAGCAACACCTTCATTCCCGCATGAGGGAGCGCATCCTTCGCACCCGCGCTCCGAGACGGCTCGGCCGCGGGATCCGCGGGAATCTCGCCTCCCCGCTCCAGGATCTTCCGCAGGTGGGCCTCTTGAAGGGGACGCAACAGAGGAAGCATCCCGGCCTCCACCGCCTCCTCCCGCGCCTCGGGAAGCGGAAGCACCGCGACCATGGCCGAAGACGATCCAGCGGCCTCTTGCAAGCGCAGACGCAAGGGAAGGAGGCACCCCCGATACTTCTCCGCATCCACGAAGACCAGATCGAAGGGGCGCCCGGATTCCCGAGAATCCTGGATCATCCGCACGGCTTCCCTTTCTCCCTCCACTTCCGTCACCTCGACGCCCAGATGACGCAGCCCGGAACTCGTGCTGCAACGGACCCGATGGGTGGGAGAGAGGATCAGACTTCGCAGGGAACGCCCCGAATCGTGGACGACCCGTGGATCCTCGTTTTCCTGGGCCGACACCGCGAGAGGCACCTCGAACCAGAAGGTGCTGCCCTCTCCCACCCGGCTTTCCACTCCGATCTCCCCTCCCATGAGGTGGACCAGGTCCCGGCACAGGGCCAAGCCCAGCCCCGTCCCTCCCACCTGCCGGGCAACCGTGGAATCTGCCTGTTCGAAGGGTCGGAAGAGTCGCTCCTGTACCTCCGGGGGAATCCCCTCTCCGCTGTCCACGACTTCGAAGCGAACCCGGATGCGACCGTCCGCTTCCTCCCCGGCCTTCATCACGCGGAAACCCACCCCCCCCTCGTGGGTGAACTTCAACGCGTTGCCGAGCAGGTTGGCGAGGATCTGACGGAGCCGCAGGGGATCCCCGAGCAGATGTTCGGGTACTTCGTTCAATACACAAGCATCCATCGTCAAGCCGAGACCATTCGCCTTCGGGGCGAAGAGATCCGCGACCTCGGAAACCAGGGTGGAGGGCCGAAAGACCAGTTCCTCGAGTTCGAACTTGCCGGCCTCGATCTTGGACAGATCCAGGATCTGATTCAGGATCGCGAGCAAGGAACGTCCGCAACCTCGCATGGTCTCGACCAGATCCCGCTGCTCATCATCCAGGTCGGTGGTCAGGAGCAAGTCCGCCATGCCCAGGACCCCGTTCATCGGGGTCCGGATCTCGTGGCTCATCGTGGCCAGGAAACGGGACTTGGCGCGATCCGCGCTACGCGCTTCCTCGGCGAGTTGCAGGGCCTGGCGCTTCCCGTCGAGGATTTTTCTTTCCCGCTCGGAAAGGCGTTCGGCCATCTCGTTGAATCCACGGGCCAGCACCGCGACCTCATCCCCACCGGCCGGGTCCACGCGGACCCAGAGGCTGCCCTCGCTGAACCGCGATACGGCCTCGCTCAAAGCGCGCAAACGCCGGCTGATCCGGGAACCGAGCAACCAGGAGACCAAACCGAGAATGAAGACCAGACTCCCCCCGAAGAGCATGAGCTGGGTGTATCGCTTCCCCGCCAAGGCACGGAGCCGATCCATGCTCAGGTCCAAATCCAGTTCGCCGATCTTCCGACCTGGCTCGCTCCATACCGGGACATGAACCGCCATACCGGAATCACCAGGGCGAAAACCTTCGTCCTCCCATCGAGCGAGGACCTCCCCAGCCCCGTTCCGCGCAATCAGCCTTCGTGCATCGGGGAGGGCTCGATGCAAATCCAAATTGCTCCGCAAACGATTGCCGTCCTCCATTTCCATGTCGAAACGCACCACCGGGGCCAGGGTCTGGAGTACCGCTCTCGCGACTTGCAGGACCTGGCGGCGATCCGCTTCGTTCTGGCGGTGGACGAAACTCAAACTCGCGGGGACCCCGAGCAACAAGGAGAGTCCCAAGGATGCCGCCGCGATACGGAAGCCGACGCTGCGGAGGGGAGCGATCATTTCCTGCTTCCTCCGTCCTGTCCTTCGGATGTCCCACGTTCGCTCCCTGGATCCAGAGGGCCCAGTTCGGTGACGAGCAATCCCTCGATCTGGTGGACCAGCTGCTGCGCCTTCCCCTTCCAGTCGTCCCGTGCCTGCTGGTAGGCGTAGCGAGCGGGAACGGTCCTGAGCATCTGGTCCATGAGCCGATCCAGCATCCGAGTCCTCTTCCGGCCCCGCGGAGTATCGGGGAAGACCTTCTCCAGGAACAGGATGTCCAACTTCGCGTTGAGCAATCGGCTTCGAGGAGTGAAGCGGAGGTCTCCTTCATCCTCGGCGACGATGGATTCCAATAAGTAGCGACAATCCATATGAATCAAATCCACGATCGCCTTCCCCACTCGATCGAGGTTTCGGGATTCCAAGCTCAACAGAAGGAGACCCTCGTGCTGAGACACGAAAACCCGCGTCAGGCTGTTGCAATATGGAGTCAGGATCCCGGCGGCCTTTCGGGCCCGTTTCCAATCACCGTCCTGTGAATAGAGAAGGATCCGTTTGCTCACTTCCATGACCGAGGGGCGGATCCTGCCTCGTAATTCCAAGGGTCGGCGGGGACCGATGTCCTGAGGCAGCACCAAGAAGGCGACGAGCGGGAGAAGGAGCATATCGGTGATCGTTCAGAAGGAAACGACGGCCTGAAGCCAGAGGGTGTTGCCGCTGCCGCTGGCCGGAGTCACGCGATGATCGACCCATTGGTATTCCAACTTGAACACGAGTTCCTGGTAAGGGGCCCAACTCCCGCCCAGGGAGTAGAGGCGCCGATCACTGGCATCACGGACATCATCATTCGGGTCCACACCCCCGATTCGAGCGAAGGCCTGGTAGGTCTCCCCTCCCCGTTGCCACGGAAGCACGGCCTGCAAGTACCAACCACTACGCCCCAAGGATCCTCCTGGAGCCGCGGGATCCTTCACGCGACTCTGGACCCACTCGGCCAGGAAGGAAACGGGGGAGGTCTCCAGACCCAGATCGGCCCCCCAGTAGGAATACCCGTTTCGGCCTGCGTCGTCCCACTTCCCCGTGGCGAAGGAAGTCCCGAATTCCACGAGCTTCGCCAGACGGATCCCCGCACGCCCGGAATACATCTTGCTCGAATTGTTGTCGTTCCTCTGTCTGGCGAGACGGGGATCCGTCGCCAGATCCTGCCCCAAGCCATTGCTGACGGCACCCTCCAGGCTCCAACGAGCGGTATCCCGGCCACCCAACCATTTCAGCATCGCGCCGCTCTCGTACCAGTTCCCGGGTACGACTTCCCGGAAGACCCTCGGACGCGAAACCAGGGGATTCCGCGGCGGATACCAATTGCGTCTTTCCACTCCGAAGGGTGCGTAGAACTGCCCCGCGATGAAACTGGGACCATTCTCCCACGGGTGATAGTCGAGGAAGACCTGATCCGCCTCCACCTCCTGCCCGCCATTCTCCCACTCGAACTCCAAGCGCGCATCCAGGTCCTCGTGCAATGCCACATCGAGGAGCAAGTTGGCGTGGGCGGTCTCGAAGGTCGTCCCCGCGCCCCGACGATCCCGGTACACCGTATCCAGGAAACCATGGAAACCGACCATGGACTGGTCACTCCCGTACTCCGTCCGAGGCACCTCCTGCGACCTCTCGGAGAAGAGCTTCTCGAAGAGGTTCGGGGGAGCGGGAGACCGGCTCGTCGACGATCGGGAAGGAAGCTCTCCTTGCGGGAGAGGACTGGCCAGAAGCAGCACAAGGATGGGTAGGGACACGATTCCTCCATGCCGTCCTCCTGGCGGGAAAGAGGACCGCTCCTGCTCCATCGGCCCCGGCGGGGCGCTCCTTGAGTGCCTAGACCGCCGAAAGTTGCGGAGGGGTCAAACCCGCGGCGTGGTATTCCTCGTAGCTGAAGGAATCCACCTGGATCATGTCCTCGCGAGCGACTTCCGCCTTGCGGACCAGCTCCGCTTCCTCGGCGCTGATCACCCCGGCTTCCACCGCGGAATCCAGCAAGGCCAGGGGCTTGCCCTTGGGCAGCCGCTTCTCGCGCACGCCCTTGCGGATCTTGCGCGCCACCGCGTCCGCGGCGTAACAGAGCCGGAAAGCGTTCTCCAGGCGCCCGGCCGCCTGCTCCACGTCCTCGGGGATGTAGAGCCCGGAGGTCATGCGCTCACGCTGCTCGCCATCTCGCTGGAGAGCCCGCGCCACCGCGATCGCGGTGCGATCGTCCGGCCCGTGGGAGAAGGCATTGATCCGCCCCCACCAGGCCACCGGCCCCC
>CAYVRL010000044.1:0-10545 GCA_964454065.1 uncultured Planctomycetales bacterium
CCTCATGGTCGGCGACGGGGTCAACGACGCCGCCGCCCTCGCCGCCGCTCCGATCGGGGTCGCGGTCCATGGCGGAGCGGAGGCCAGCCTGGCCGCCGCCGATGTTTTCCTCACCCGCTCCGGGGTGACTCCGCTCGTGGAGCTGGTCGAGGGCGCGAACCGCACCATGAGGGTGATTCGGCGCAACCTCGTGATCTCCCTCCTCTACAACCTGGCGGGGGTGGGCCTGGCCATGGCCGGAGTCCTGAATCCGATCCTGGCCGCGATCCTCATGCCCCTCAGTTCCTTGACCGTGGTCAGCCTCTCCTTCCGCGCTCGTACCTTCTCGCCGTCATGAGTGTCCTCTACCTGGTCTTCCCTCTTGCCCTGCTCCTCGCCGCCGCAGCGGTTTGGGCCTTCGTCTGGGCGACTCGGCGGGGCCAGTTCGACGACCTCGACACCCCCCGTCTCCGGATGTTGCAGGACGAGGATCCCGTCCTCGATTCACCACCAGCGGTCGAAGACCAGTCGTTCGGCCCAGGGGGTGTCGGCGCAGACGGCCTCGAAGTCGTCGATCATGGCCGGGCTGCCACAGAGGAAAACCGCGCTGTCCTCCGCGGGCAGGAGGGCCGCCAGGGCTTCGGGGTCGAAGGTGGGGGGGAAGGTCGGGGAGGTTTCGGCTCCGGAGGGTGAGGCGAGTCCCAGGATCCGGGCGGCGGCTTCGGCGGAACGCCCGGCCACGGTCCCTTCGGGATCGAAATCGGGGTCGGATTCGGAGCGGCTCACGCAGGGCAGATAGACGAAGCGGAAGGGCTGCCGGGAGGCCAGCTCCTCGAACTCTTCCCGCCAGGCGAGACCCGCGCCGCGTCGAGCACCGTGGAGGAGAGCGACCGTCACGGGAAGGACTCGTCCTTCCCGCGCGTCTTCTCTCAGTTGCCCGAGCATGGCTCGATAGGGCGCGATGCCGGTGCCGGCGGCGAGCAAGAGCAAGTGCCGGGCTCGGGTCCGGGCGAGGGTGAAGCTGCCCGCAGCCGTTCCCACCCACACCGGATCTCCCTCTTGCAGGGCGAAGAGGTCCCGGCTGCCGCGGCCGCCCCCGTCGGCGACCAGGAATTCCAGTCGGGGAAGCCGCGCGGGAGGAGTGGCCGCCGCGTACCAGCGCTGCACCAGGCCCTCGGGCCCTTCGAAGGCCACGGGGAAGGCCTGACCGGCCTGGAAAGCCGGGATCTCCACCCCGGACTCCGCCTCCAGCGAGAAACGCCCGAGGGCCGGGTCTCGGTCCAGCAGTTGGGATTCGATCAGTCGGCAGCGGCTCATCTCCGCGCGAGGATCTCGAGGGGGCCCGGTCATCCGCGGGATTGTAGGCCCCGCTCCCGCCTCGCCCTTCGTACGGACCGAGGCGGAGTAGAATCCCCCCTTCCGCCATGAGCGAAACCGCCCTCAAGACCCTCTTCCTCGGGCACAGTCCGGATCCGGACGATGCCTTCATGCACTATGCCCTGGCTGCAGACAAGCTCGACACCGGGGGATTGCGCTTCGTCCACAAGCTCGAGGACATCGAGAGCCTGAATCGGCGCGCCCTGCGCGGCGAGTACGAGATCACCGCGGTCTCGATCCACGCCTATGCCTACCTTTCCGATCGCTACGCGCTGCTCAACCACGGCGCTTCGATGGGAGAGGGCTACGGGCCCCGGATCGTCGCCCGCGAGGAACTGCCCTTGCGGGCCTTGCGCAAGGGCGGGGGGCTGCGCATCGCGATTCCCGGCGAGTGGACTTCCGCGCACCTGGCCGCGCAGCTCTGCATCGGCCCCTACGACTATGGGATCGTGGATTTCGACAAGATCCCGCAGGCCGTGGCCGAGGGCGAGTACGACGCCGGAGTGTTGATCCACGAGGGCCAGCTCACCTATGGGGAGCAGGGCCTGGTGATGCTCCTGGATCTGGGGGTCTGGTGGGCCGAGGAAAGCGGCGGCCTGCCGCTTCCGCTCGGGGGCAACACCCTTCGCCGCGACCTCGGCGAGCTGATTCCGCGGGTTTCCGGATTGCTCCAGGAATCGATCCGTTACGGCTTGTCGCACCGCGAGGAAGCGGTCCGCCACGCCATGCAATACGGCCGCGACCTGAGTTACGAGCAGGCCGACGAGTTCATCGGCATGTACGTCAACGAGCGGACCCTCGATTACGGGGACGACGGGCGCGAGGCCGTTCGGTCCTTCCTGGCTCGCGCCCACGAGGCGGGCTTGATCCCGGATCTTCCCCGGACCGATTTCATCCGCTGATCCGTAACCGGGTAACGTGAGCGGGTGCTCGCCTGTCTCTCCCTCGGTCTCGCCCTGGTCCTCCAGGAACCCGCTACCGCCCGTGCGGATCGCCAGGTCATCCTTCGTGGTCTGTCCACCCTTCCCCAACTCGGTCTACCCGGCCCGGTTTGCGTCTTCGGCCCGGACGCCTTCGCGGTCCTGACCACGGATGAGGCTTCCGCGGAAGCCCTGATCGGGGCTGCCCGGTATGGTCGGGGACGCGTCCTCGCCATCGGACACGATTCCTACCTCGGTGGCGGGGCCGCCCCGAACCGACCTCGTGCTCGCCTCTACGCCAACGCCTTGCGCTGGGCGGCGGGCGGCGAGGCTCCGTCACCGGAGAGGATCGGTCACCTTCCGCAAGACCTGGAGAAGGACTGCGCGGTCCTCCTCTGGTCGGGGGGAGAGCTGGGCCCCGCGCAGACGCGGCGTTTGCTCGACCGGGTCCGCAGCGGGGTGGGGTTGATCTGCGCCATGTGCCCCTGGGGGTGGCAGCAACTCCATCCCCATCGTTCGCTCCGCGAGGACTTCGCGATGAACCAGGTCCTCTCGGTGACGGGTTTGGCCTTCGGGCCGCGGGTTCTGCGGGCGCCCGAGGGGCGTTTCTCGGTCGAGGGCTCCCGACCCGCCGAGGTCCACGTCGGCGGGGTCCTGGCCCGCTGGCAGGCCGGGGATCGTCAGCGGGGTTTCCATCTCCTGGAACAGGCCCTTCGCGCGATTCCCGACGAGGACCTCCTCTTCCTACCCAACCTGGAAGCGTGGCTGAAGACCCTGCCCCCCACGCTTCCTCCCACTCCCGATCATCCCCTCGCCGCCCCCGATGCGCTGGCGCGCCTGGAAGTGCTGTGGCGGGAGCGCCGCCTCGCCTGGGAGGATCCCGCTCACATCGAAGCCGTTCCCGGAGCGGATCGTTTCCCCGGTGCTCCTCCCTGCGACGCGCCCCGCCTCTCACGGCCCTTCGTCGCCGATCATGTGCCCCGAGGTTGGCTTTCCACCGGGAGCTATCTGGCCCCCGGGGAAGCCCTGACGGTCGTGATCCGCAAGGGCTCGCCGCATGGTTGGCGCTTGCGGATCGGTTCCCACAGCGACGATCTCGGCGGGCTGGCGAGCTGGAAACGATGGCCGCGGATCAGCCTCGGCTTCGATCTGGAGAGTACCGAGGCCGACGGGGTCCACCGCTACGCCAGTCCTTACGGAGGGCTGATCTACCTGGAGGCCGAGGCCGGAGCGCAGGCTCCCTTGCACCTGGAACTCCAGGGCGTGGTGGAAGCCCCCTTCTTCCGCCTCGACGACCCCGGCGCCCTGGCCGACTGGCCGCGCGCCCGCCAGGCCCCGGCGCCCTGGGCCGAGATCGCCGGGGCGCACGTGATCCTGACCGTGCCTGCGTCCGGGGTCCGCGATCTGGACGATCCCGACGCGGTGGCGCGCTTCTGGGACGCGGTCCTGGCCGCTCACTGCGAGCTGGCCGCCACCCCGCTCCCGGAGCGCCCCGAACGCATCGTCGCGGACGCGCAGATCAGCGCCGGCTACATGCATTCCGGATATCCGATCATGACCTGGCTGGACGTGGCGACCGCGCAGCCGGGGCACTCCCTGCCCCTGGTCCTGGACGCTGCCCGCCTGCGGAAGGAAGGGTCCTGGGGCCACTTCCACGAACTCGGGCACAACCGCCAGCGCTCCGATTGGACCTTCGCGGGGACCGGGGAGGTGACCTGCAATCTCTTCACCCTTCACGCGATGCAATTCCTTTGCGGGATCGACCCGTGGGAGCATCCCTGGCTCGCGGGACAGAAGGAGAAGGCCGCCGCCTACCTGGCCGCGGGGGCCGATTTCGAGGCCTGGAAGAGGGATCCCGGCGTCGCCTTGGTTTGCTACGCGCAAATCATTCATGCTTTTGGTTGGGAGCCCTTTCGCAAGGTCTTCGCCGAGTACCGAATCCTTCCCGATTCCGAACGGCCTCGGGACGACGCCCAGAAGCGCGATCAGTGGATGCTGCGCATGTCCCGCGCGGTGGGCAGGGATCTCGGCCCCTTCTTCGCCCGCTGGGGCATCCCCTTGAGTGCCCGGGTCCGCAAGCAGACCCGGGGTCTCCCGCGCTGGATGCCCGATTTCGCGGCGCTCGGCCCTGCCGCGCAATGAGTCCTGCCCTTTCCTCGGTCCTTCCCCGGCAGGATCAGGGCCGGGGATCCGCGGAAGGGGGGGGCTCTGGAGTCCCGATCAGGCGTCGATGTTCGGCGTACATGCAGTGACCGACCACGGCTTCCAGTCCGGCCTCGCGGGCACGGGCGGCGGCGGCCTCGTTCTCGGCTCCGGGTTGCATCCAGACCACCCGCGCCCCGATTCGGATCGCCTCCTCGACGATCGCCGGGAGGTACTCGGGGGCCCGGAAGACGTCCACCACGTCCACGGGGCCGGGGAGGGCGCTCAGCTCGGGCAGGACCGCTCGCTCGGCAGTGGCGGGCGCCGCCGGGTTGATCCGGTACACGGTGTAACCCGCCGTCCGCTCCAGGTAGTCCGCGATCCAGTGGCTGGGCCGCTCCTCGCGGGGAGACCAACCCACCACCGCCACGCTCCGGCACTCGCGCAGGATCCGTTCCAGGTTCTCGTCCATGCCCCGAAGCTACCAGAGAGCCCGGCTCGTCCACGGGGCCGGAGGCGCCGGGCATCCGCTTCGATCACCCCGAGGGATAGAATCCCGGGGTGTTCCATTCCCGCCCACTCCATGTACTCGTTCTGCTCCTCTTCGCGGGGGGAAGCTTTCTCGGCTCCTGTGGCTGTTCCAGCAGCCAGCCGGTTCTGCGCGTAGCGATCCTCGGCACCGTCACCGACGTGCTCGGGGAAGCCGGACCCGCAGCCCGACTCGCGGGTGGGCTTCCCGCGGCCTTCCTGGTCGGCGACGCCTCCTCGGTCGAGGAACTCCTCCAGAGGCGCAGCGATTTGGCGGCCACCGAAGGTCGACTGGCCACCGTGGTGGATTGCTCCTCGCTCGACGAGTTGGCACGGACCGCCCTCACCGACCAGCTCACCGATCCCGCCTTGGACGACGGCGGCCCGATCCTGCTGGACTTCGATGGGGGTACCGCCCACTCCCTGAGTGACGGCGCCCCGGGGGTTCTGCTGGTCCATCTCGACGCCGAGGGGAAGGTCCTCCCCGAGGGTGGGTCCGACTAGGGTTCGGCCTCCGATCCCCATGCCAGCCGTGACTTCCGACTACCCTCTTGCCGTGGTCGGTGGAGGACCCGCTGGCGCCGCTTGCGCCCTCGCCGCCGCTGCCGAGGGCCTGGAGGTCCTGCTCTGTGAGGCGCGAGTGGCCCCCTGGGATACGGTCTGTGGCGAGGGGGTGATGCCCTCGGGGGTCTCCGCCCTGGACCATTTGGGGCTGTGGCACTTCGTGGTCCAGGGGCGCGCCATCCGCGGCGTGCGTTACGTGTCGGCCCACGGCCGGAGGGTGGAACTGGATCTCCCCCGTCCCGGCGCCGCCTTCTTGCGCCCCGCTCTTCATGCGGCGCTGTACGAGGCCATCGCCGAGTCCCCCCGCATCCATCTGCTGCATGGCCGCGTTCGGGTGGTCCGCGACGGCCAGGCCTTCCGGATCGAGGGGCCGGAAGGGGGCACGCATCGCGCGAGTTCCCTGGCGCTCGCGGAAGGACGGCAGGGGGCCTGTGCGGATGCGCTGGGGATTCCGCGACGACGGCCCCGGCGGCGCGGCGCCCACCGTTTCGGCCTCCGGGCCCGTTTCGAGGAGGCCGTGCCCCTGGATCGGGTCCAGGTCCATCTCGGTCGGGGTTGCGAACTCTATCTGACACCTCTTCCCGGTGGATTGATCAACGCCGCGGCCCTCTATCCCGCTCCACCCCCGGGGATCGCGAGTCACCCCGCGGCCCTCTTCGCCGAGGCCTTGCGGCGCCATCCCTCCGCGGCCCGCCACCTCGGCGAGCCGCACACCCCGCCCGCCGCCCGCAGTCTCTCCCGCCCCGCCCCCCGCGATCCCGCCGCTCTCCGTCTCTTCCTGGTCGGAGATGCCGCGGGCTCGGTGGACCCGGTCCTGGGTTGCGGATTGGCGATCGCCCTCGCGGGGGGCATTCATGCGGCGCGGGGGGCGGCGGCCCTGGCGGCGGGTCGGGATCCCCGGGCGGTCGCGGCTCGTCATCGCCGCCTGCTGCGTCGTGAGATCCAGGCGCGCCGTCGTCTGGCCGGTTTCCTGCTCCGCCTCGAGGAATGGGATCGCGGGCCGGATCTGGCGACCGGTCTGCTCCGTCGGTTCCCTGGCCTGGGACGTCCCTTGGCCGCCATCGCCGCGGGCCATCGTCCGTGAAGGAACGCGCCCCGGCCCTCCTCCTGCTCCTCGCGTTGCTCGCCGCGACCGGGATCGCGACCGCCTACGCCGCCCATTGGCCCTCCGACAACCGTCCCGTGAGCTGGTTGCGCGGGGCGGGATCCAAACCCGCTTACCGTGTCCTCGAAGAGGAGTTCCACGGCGACGAGAGCGTGCTCTTGCGCGCGGACCGCTTCACCACCGATTCGCAGGAAGCCCTCGACTGGCTGGCCGCACTCGGACCCCGGTTGCGCGACTTGCCCGGGGTGGCGGCCCTTGCCGATTCCTTCCATCTTCCCGGAAGCGCCCCCCCGAATCCGGCCCAGGCACTGGCTGCCGCCGCCGCGCGACCCGGTTCCCGTGCTCTGGACCTGGTCGCTCTCCAGCCTCCCCGGGCGGACTTCCTCCTGACCTTGGACGGAACTTCGGGCGCGGCCCAGATCTCGGCCCTCGCCCGGACTCTCCAGCGCTTGCCCGAAGAGGCGGCCGCCCATGGCCTGCGCCTGCGCGCTGCCGGACATCCGTTGATCGCGGCCGCGCTGGATGCGGAATCGGCACGCGTGGAGCGGGTCTTCGCACCGCTGCTGGCCCTCGTCGCCCTGCTCGCGGTGGCGCTGGCCTTGCGTTCCTGGATCGCGGCGGGCCTGGTCCTCCTCCCGGCGGTCCTCGCCACTTCCCTGACTCGCGCCACCCTGCGCGCCTTGGACTGGCCCTCCAACATGGTGCTGGTCTCGGCGGGGCCACTGGTGCTCGTGATCGTGCTCGCGTCGGCGATGCACCTGGTCGGCGCCTGGCTCTCCCGGCGTCGCGACGGGGCCTCGGCCGCTGCGGCGGCCGCCGCCGCGCGCCGCGAGAAATTGGCCGCCGGTCTGCTCGCCGCACTCACCACCTCCTGTGGCTTCGGAGTCTTCCTGTTCAGCGACCTGGAGCCGGTTCGTCGACTCGGCATCGCGGTCGGGGTCGCGGTGCTGCTCGCGATCCCCCTCCTCTATGGGAGTCTGCCGATTCTCCTGGCAGGTTTGGGCGGTGCCGTCCGGGTGCGGCCGCCGCGCCGTTTCGACCGCGCCTTCTGGAGTTCCCTCGCCGCCTTCGCGGTGGCTCGGCGCCGTCCGATCCTGCTCCTCGCGGGCGCCCTGGGAGTCGGGTGCGTCCTGGCCGCGCTCCATCTCCCCGTGGGAACCGACGCCCTCCAGTTCTTCCCCCACGGGGATCCGGTGCGGGAATCCTTCCTCTCGATCGAGTCGGAGGGAGCCGGCCTTTCCACGCTGGAGATCCTGGCCGAACGCACGGATGGGCGGCCCTGGACTCCCGCCCAGCTCACGGAGCGACCCCTGGAGGATTCCTTGCGGGCCATCCCCGGCCTGGTCGGTGTCTTCGGTCCCCAAGCGGTGGCGCGGGACGTGCGCGCCGTCGCCGGAGTCGCGGCCCCGGTGGTGTTGCCCGGGGCCCTGCGCGAGGCCCAGCGCCTCTCCGCGGACGGCCACTGGGCGCGCTGGACCGCAAGATTCCATAACGGCAGTGCCGCGGCCGCAGAAAGCCTCAAGCAAGGGGTTCGCTCGGCCGCTCAAGAATGGGGGCGGACGCGCCACGCGCGGGTGCTCCTGACTGGAACGTTGATGCTCCTCTTGTGGATGCAGGCCCAATTGGTCGGCACTCTGGGCACTTCCCTGCTCCTCACGGTGCTGGTGACGGGCCTGCTCTTCCTCTTCGTTGCCCGCCGACCGCGGGTGCTCCTGGCTGCGATGCTGACCAACCTCTTCCCGGTTGCGACCACGCTCGGCGTGGCCTGGCTGGTCGGCTGGAATCTGGATGGGGCCACGGTGATGGTGGCGGCGGTGGTGTTGGGGCTCGCGGTGGACAACACCTTCCACATCCTGCACGCCCAGCGTCTGGGGGGCGGGAGCCGGAGCAGCTTGTTCCGCGCCTATGCCCGCGTCGGAGAGGCCGCGACGGTATCATCCTTGGCGCTGGCCCTCGGCTTCAGCGTCCTCGCTCTATCCGGCTTCGAACCGACCGCTCGTTTCGGCCTGCTCGCTGCCGCTGGCGCGGGGAGCGCTCTGCTCGCGGACCTCCTCCTGCTCCCGGCTCTCCTGCCCCTCCAGAGGACCGCGCCGCAAATCGTCGAAGGATGAGCGCCACCACTGCTTTCCGTCGCCGCGAGAAGGGCATCGCCCTGCTCTTCGGCCTACTCACCCATGGACTCTTCGCCGTGGCGGTCGGAGTCATGGCCTGGCAGCTCCACGACGGCATGATCCATGGCTTCGGTCCTTTCCACGGGCGTGCCGCGATCTTCGCCAATCTGTTGCTGCTGCTCCAGTTCACCAACGTCCACTCCTGGTTGTTGTCGCCGAAGGGGAAGGGCCGCCTGTGCCGACTCGGGCCGAAGCGCTTGGCGCGCAAGCTCTACTACACCAGTTTCGCGGCCGTGACTTCCCTACAACTGCTCGCGACCTTCCTGTTGTGGAGCCCCAGCGGCATCGTCTGGGACCGCCCTCACGGGGACCTCGCGATACTCGCGAACCTGCTCTACGGTCTCTCCTGGATCTTCCTGATCAAAGCCA
Source organism: uncultured Planctomycetales bacterium (assembly GCA_964454065.1). Lineage (GTDB taxonomy): Bacteria > Planctomycetota > UBA1135 > UBA1135 > UBA1135 > CAYVRL01. The sequence goes on from CAYVRL010000044.1 coordinate 9,156, forward strand.
TGGGAGACGCCGGCCTCAGCACGCAAACGGGGGCCCGGGGTTGGTTGTCGGTGGTGCGCGGCATCCCTTGCGAACCCACTTCCTTTCCCGAGCATGGGACCTTCCGTTTCGTCCGCCAGCCGGTCTACCTGGCCTTCGCGTTGATCCTCTTCACCGCCCCGGTATGGACTCCGGATCACCTGGCGATCGCCCTGGTGTGGGGGGCCTATTGCTTCCACGCCCCGACTTTGAAGGAACGGCGCTACGCGCGGCGTTACGGGGAGGCCTTCGCCCAGTACCAGGGCAGGGTTCCCTACTGCCTCCCTGGGATGCATCCCCGACGTACTCGTCGGCCTTGATTCCTCCATCCTCCCTTCCCGTGCCCAGTCTCCTTTCCGCCGTCGCCACCGCCCTTCCGGAGCCGGTCGCCGATCAGGAGCAGTCCATCGCTGCTCTGTGTCGAATCTTTCCGCACGAGGAACCCCGTTTCATCGCCGGTCTGGTCGGCAACTCCGGAGTGCGGGAACGGCACACCGTGCTTCCGGTGGAGGAATTGTTCGCGCTCGGCGATTTCGGGGAGCGCAACGATCTGTATCGGAGGACCGCTTTGGATCTCATGGAGCGTGCCGCCCGAACCGCCCTGGAGCGCGCCCATTGCTCCGTCGAGGACGTGGACGTGGTGATGGACGTGTCCTGCACCGGGATCTCGATTCCCGCCCTGGACGTCTTCCTCTCTCCACGCTTGGGCTTGCGCCCCGAGGTCCTGCGCCTGCCGATCGCCGAGAGCGGTTGCGCGGCCGGCGCCCTGGGGCTGGGCCTGGGTTCGCGGCTCGCCGCGCAGGGGTCCACGGTGCTCCTGATGGCCGTGGAGTTGTGCACCCTGACCTTGCTCCGGGACGATCCCTCGCGCGCCAATCTGATCGCGAGCGTCCTCTTCGGCGATGGGGCCGGGGCCGCGGTCCTGCGTCCGGGTTCCTCCGGCATTCCCACGATCGCGGGTTATCGAGTGCTGGCCTCGGGTTCCTATTTGTTCCCGGAGACCACGCACGCCATGGGTTTCGACATCGGCAGCCACGGCATGCGCATCGTCCTCGACCGCTCCCTGCCGGTGGTCCTGGATCGCCACTTGCGGCCCGCGGTGGACTCCTTCCTGGAGCGAAACCACCTCTCCCTCGCGGACATCGGCCTGCATCTGGTCCACACCGGGGGCGGTCGGGTGCTGGACATCTGTGAAAAGATCTTCGGTTTGCCGCACGGCGCCCTGGTTTCCTCACGGGAGGCACTGCGCCGCTACGGCAACCTCTCCTCGGCCTCGATCCTGATCGTGTTCGACGTCGCTCTGGAACTCGGGCAGGTCCCCCCTCCGTGCAATAATGCACTGGTGGTGGTCTGTGTTCACGGCCTGTCGTGG
>CAYVRL010000045.1:0-10541 GCA_964454065.1 uncultured Planctomycetales bacterium
GATGCCTTCATCGCTCAGGACCGCGCACGCGACGGCCGTGCCGCGGTGGATGGTGTCGCCGCGAAGCTGGAGAAGCAGTTGCGTCGCCACCGGGATCGCCTCGAAGCCCTCAGTCGTCAACCTCGCCCCGACAAGGAGGCGGACTGATGTACGCCGAACACATTCCCGAATCCGCCGTTCTCCTGCACCTGGAGTGCGAGGATCGCGACGACGTCCTCCAACGGATCGCCGAGGCCCTGGCCGCTCAAGATCCTGCTCTCGCGGATCGCGCCGAGGAGCTCTGCAACGCTCTTCGCGATCGCGAGAGCGAGGGGTCCACGGGGCAACAGGGAGTCGCGATCCCTCATGTGAAGCTTTCCGGGATCGAAACCATCCGCATGGTGGTCGCGGTCGTTCCCGGCGGCGTGGAGTTCGCGGCCCTGGATGGCGCTCCGGTCAAGGTCCTGTTCGGTGTGGTCCGGCCGGCGGTCGACGATCCCGCCGCCCAGGAGGAACACCTCGCCGTGTTGCGCTGGATCGCCGGCATTGCCTCTCACCAGGATTTCGTCAACTTCGCTTGCCAGGCCAAGACTCCCAGGCAGGTGGTCGAGCTGCTCTCCGAACTGGCGCCGCAGGGCTGAGCAGCATCCCGACGGGATGTCCAAAGTCGTCCGCGAGCTCCGCGTGGAGCACGCCCACGGGATCCATGCCCGGCCCAGCCACGCGATCGTGACCCTCGCGAGTCGTTTCCGCGCGGATCTGCGCCTGTGGCTGGACGATCGTTGCGCCGATCCGCGCAGCATCCTCTCGGTGATGAGTCTGGGTGCTCCGGAAGGGGCGGTACTCCGCCTGGAGGCCGAGGGGCCCGACGCGGAGGAGGCGGCGCGGGCTTTCGCCTCCCTGTTCGCCCACGACTTCCAGGAGGAGGCATGAATCCCGACCCCGATACGATGATCCCTCCCCCGATGAGCGAGACTCCGCACAGCACGCTGTTGGTGAACGCCCGGGATCCCGAGGAGGTCCGCGTGGCCCAGCTCCAGGATGGCCGACTGGAGGAAATCCGTTGGGCGCGTCCCGACCACGCGACCTTGGTCGGGAATCTCTACCTCGGAATCGTGCGTCAGATCGAGTCCGGCCTGGACGCCGTCTTCGTGGACTTCGGAGATCGCCGGGCCGGTTTCCTGCATCTGGGGAACGTCCACCCCGGGCTGGCCGCGGCCGATGCCGATCCCTTCGCGGTCGCTTCCTCCCCCGATTCCGCCGCTCTGGCACAAGCGGGATCCGCGGTCGAGGGGGAAGTCCCTTCTCCTCCGGACCACCCTCCGGCGGGGATCGCGGATCGTTTGCGCACCGGCCAGCGGATCCTGGTTCAGGTGCTGCGCGACCCGGTCCGCGGCAAGGGGGCCACGCTCAGTACTTTCTTGAGTCTTCCCGGACGACTCCTGGTATTGATGCCCTCCTTGGGGCGCATCGGAGTCAGTCGGCGCATCCAGGACGAGAGCGAGCGCCAGAGGTTGCGCGATTCGGTGGCCGCCTGCTGCCCCCCCGAAGGCCTGGGCCTGATCGCGCGGACCGCTGCCGCCGGGTGCCCGCGGCGGGAACTGCAACGGGATCTGGAACACTTGCAGAAACGGTGGCGGGAGCTCGGGGAAGCCGCGGCTCGCGCCGAGGCTCCGGGGCTGCTCCTGCCCGAGCTCTCTCCCGCAGTGCGCGCGGTGCGGGATCTCCTGCGCCCGGACATCACCGAAATCCACGTCGACGAGGAGGATACCGCCACCGAACTCCAGGAATTCCTGGCCGGGTACCTTCCCGAACCCCGGCCCAGGGTGCGACTCTACCGGCGCAGCCGCCCCCTGTTCGAGGCGATGGACGTGGAGCGGGACTACCAGCTCCTCTTTCGCCCCCGGATTCCTTTCGGCCCCGGCGGTTCGCTGGTGATCCACGAAACCGAGGCCCTGACCGCCGTGGACGTCAATAGCGGGCGGATCGATGGGGGCAGCCTGGAGATGACCGCCTACGAGACCAATCTACTCGCGGTGCCGGAGATCGCCCGTCAGCTCCGCCTTCGGGATCTGGGTGGAATCGTGGTGGTGGACTTCATCGACATGGTGAAGGCCGAGCACCGCAAGGCCGTGGAATCGGCGTTTCGCAAAGCCCTCCGCGCCGATCGGGCCCGCCACAAGCTGGGCCGACTCGGATCCTTCGGACTCTTGGCACTGACTCGTCGCCGCCAGGGTACGGGCTTGCCTCGCGCCACCGAGGCCGCCTGTCCGGCCTGCCAGGGCAGTGGTACGCAAGCCTTCCACCGCGCCGGTGCGTTGCGCGCCCTGCGTCGCTTGCGGGCATCCACTTCCACGCGACCGCAGCGTCTCCGGGTCCATCCCGGGGTGGCCGCGGCCTTGGATCGGCATTCCGAGGCCCTGGAGAAGCTTCCCTTCTCCGTCCAGATCGTTCCCGATGCGCAACTCGCTAGCGGGGATCTGGTCTTGAAGACCCTTCCCGTTCCCGAAGACGGTGGGCTTGCGCCTCGCCCGGGCTCCGGCTAGACTGTTCGGCCCCTTTGCCAAGGAGAGGACCCTTGTACGCGATCGTCCGCGACCGTTCCCGCTGCCTGACCCTTCGTCCTGGTGACGAACTCCTGGTGGACCGTCTGCCCGGCCTCGAGCCGGGGGCGGAACTCGTTTTCGACCAGGTCAGCCTGCTCAAGCAGGAGGACGGCTCCGTCCTGCTCGGCTCCCCGGCGATCGCCGGAGCCGAGGTCCGAGCCGAAGTCCTGGGCGAGGTCAAGGACCGCAAGCTGGTGATCCAGCACTTCCGGCGGCGGCAGAACAGCCGCACCCGGACGGGTCATCGTCAGAGCTACACTCGGATCCGGGTGAAGGAGATCCAGACCCCGGCCGCGCAGGCCTGAATCGAGGAGGAGCGACACCATGGCACACAAGAAGGGCGGTGGCTCGAGTCGGAACGGGCGGGATTCGAACCCGCAGTACCGGGGCGTCAAGCGTTATGGCGGCCAGACCGTGCGCGCCGGGGAGATCCTGGTCCGCCAATGCGGGACGCGCTTCCATCCGGGCCAGAACGTCGGCCTCGGTAAGGATTACACCCTCTTCGCCCTGACGGACGGCGTGGTCGCCTTCCAGTCCCGGCGCCGGGTGTCGGTCCTCCCGCCGGGCTGATCCCGGGCGGGCCCCGCGCGCGCGCCCATGGCCCACGGAGGGATGTTCCTGGACGAGGCCCGTTTGCGGGTCCAGGCCGGGCGCGGTGGCGACGGCTGCTGTTCCTTCCGGCGCGAGAAGTACGTGAGTTTCGGTGGTCCGGACGGTGGCGACGGTGGCGACGGCGGCGACGTGATCCTGGTGGCGGTGTCCAGCCAGAATTCCCTCTATCGACTTTCCCGCAGCCGTGAGGTCCGGGCCAGTGACGGCGCCCCCGGTTCCGGCAACAACCGTACCGGGGCTCGTGGCGCGGATCTGGTCCTGCAAGTGCCCGTGGGCACCCAGGTCCGGGATGGGGAGCGGGGCAATCTGCTCGCCGATCTGGATGTCGAGGGTCGTCGCGTGGTGGTGGCGCGGGGGGGCCGGCATGGGCGCGGCAATGCCCGCTTCGTGAGTTCCACCCAGCAGGCCCCACGGCGCGTGGAGCGCGGGGAGGAGGGGGAGTGCCGGGAGCTGAGACTGGAGCTCAAGCTGGTCGCCGACATCGGTCTGGTGGGACTCCCGAACGCGGGCAAGAGCACCCTCCTGCGTCGCCTGACGAGTGCCCGGCCACGGGTGGCGTCCTACCCGTTCACGACCTTGGGGCCGCACCTGGGGATCCTGGAGACCGGCTCCGAGGAGCGTCCCACCCTGGTCCTGGCGGACATCCCCGGGTTGATCGAGGGGGCCAGCGAGGGCCGGGGGCTCGGTCATCGATTCCTACGCCACATCGAGCGCACCCGTCTCCTGCTCCATCTGGTGGATTGCTCCGCTGTCGCCGAGGACCCGCTGGAGGCCTGGCGGACCATTCAGGAAGAGCTGGGCGGTTACAGCGCGGACCTGGCGGCTCGCCCCTGCCTGGTGGTGGCGAGCAAGGTCGAGGACTCCGCTTCCGCGGCCCGCGCGGAGGATCTGCTGGCGGCCGCGGGCGGAGGATGGAAGATCTCCTCCGTCACCGGAGAGGGCCTTCCGGAACTGGTCGGTGCCCTCCTCCGGGAAGTATCCCTTCTCGAAGAACGTCCCAGATGAGACTGGACACGCCGCCCCCGCATGTGGGAAAGTCTGCTGGTGCGGTAGTCTGCCGCCGACCGAGCCGTTGAGCATCCGTCTCCTCCGTTTCTTGATCGTCCTCGTGGGTCTCTCCGCCCTCGGCGGTTTCGGATGGACCTTCAGCGACTTCGTGCGTCATCGCAGCGAATACCTGGCCCCTTTCGACCTGGCCCGTTTCGAGCAGGGCTTCGATCTCCGCGCCGATGACAGCGAGATCCATCACCTGAAGGACTGGTCGGCGTATCACGACCTCTACGACTTGAACGTCACCGGCGAAGTCCAGGCCGCCCCAACCGCAGGCGGCCCGGTCGTCCAGGCTCCGCCCCCCCTGATCTCGGAGTCCGATCTGGAAGTCTGTCTGATCCAGTTCGCCGCTCCCGATTCGGCGCAGAACCGCGCCTATCTGCGGCCGAAGGGAGCGACCATCCAGCAGGACCGGATTCTGGGTAGCCTCTACGCGGTGGGGGATCGCTTCGAGCTTCCCGAGAAGAAGGGAGTCGAGATCGAGGTCCTCGCGATCCGAGAGGACGCGGTGGATGTCGGCATCGTCGGTCGACCGGGAAAGGTCTTCACTCTCCGCCCGGCCATCTACGAAGTGGATCCCAAACGGATCACCGGGGATGCTTCCCTGGTGAGTGGTCCTCTGGGGCCAGCCCCGCCGCAACGGACCCGCCTGGTGGATTCCAACGTCTACGCGGTCGGCAGCGAGGACTACGAAGCCTTCTCGAAGATGAAGGACGACGACATCCTCGCCGCGGTCAAGCTCAACAAGAAATACGACCGGGCCAGCGGCAAGGTGTTGGGCCTCCGAGTGACCCATTTGCAGTCCGACAGCGTCTTCAGTCGTCAGGGGATTCGACCGGACGACGTGATCCTCGAGGTGAATGGAGTGCCGGCGACCGATCGCGCGACGCTCTTGCAACGACTGCGACAGCAGGGACCTCGGGACCGGATCACCGTCAAGTTGGAGCGCGCCGGGGCGGTGCGCACCTACACCTACCGCCTGCCGCGGCGGTAGCTCGCCGATGGCACTACCGTTGTTGCTCGATCTCGGCAACCGGAAGCTGAAGTGTGCTCGGAAGCTGATCGGCGCCTACCTGGAGGAACGACAGGAACGGGAACTCCCCGGACCCGAGGACTGGACTCCCTTCTCCACCTGGTTGGAAGTCCTCGCGAGCGGGGGGGAGGTCTGGGTGAGCAGCGTGAATCCCCGCTGGTTGCCCCGCTTGCTCGCCGGCCCCCTGGCGGAGTCCGAGGTTCGGGTCGCGGGGGAGGAAGCGTGGCCCTTTCCGGTGCGCAGTCGCGGCACCGGCAGCGACCGGATCCTCGCTGCTCGTGCTGCGTGGCACCTGGCCTCTGGGCCGGTGCTGGTCGCGGATCTCGGGACCGCCTGGACCCTGGATCTGATGGATGGCGAGGGCGCTTTCCTCGGAGGTGTGATCGGCGCCGGTCTGGGTTTGCAGCGCGCGGCGCTCCGGGAGGCGTGTCCCCATTTGCCGCCTCCTCTCCCCGGCTTCGCATGGGGAGGGGCAGGGATTCCCTCGCGGAGCCAGCAGGCTCTCGCCTGGGGAACCGCGGGCGCTCTGGCCTGCGCCCTGGAGGGCCTGGCGAAGCGCTTCGAGAGGGAGCTGGGCCGTCCATCCCAACGTTTCCTGTGTGGGGGGGATGCGGCCGTGATGGCTCCCGTCCTGGGCCCCGCATGGCGCCGGGAGGACCATCTGGTGCTGCGGGGCCTGGCCCTCTGGGGCGAGGGCCGGTGAACGCTCCTCCCCGGTTTCGTCGCTTGTCCCCTCCCGGAGTCGGCGCCCTTTCCCTGTGGCGTCTGGAAGGAGCGGAAGAGCGCCTGCTCTCTGCCCTGGGCTCGTCCTCCCTGCCTTCCGAGGATCGTCCTCGTCTCATCCGGATCCCCGCGGGTCCGGGGGAGGTCCTCGATCAGGGTTTGCTCTTGCGCCGCGGTTCGGGTGTCCCGGTGGTGGTGGAACTCCACCTCCACGGAGGCATCGGCGTGGCACGGGGGCTGCGGAGACTGCTCCGGGCCCGGGGGTTCCAGGAGGATGTCGATCCCGCGGATCGAGATGAATGGCGTTTCCGCCGCGCGCGGACCCCTTTGGCCGCGCGAGCCGCTGCTCGATGGCGGGGCGGCGCCTGGGAGGGCGTGCTGGAACGTCTCCACGGCTTGGAATCCGCGGCGGCCGCCCGGGAGGCCCGTGAGCTCCTGTCCACCGCCCCGTGGGCCGAAGTCCTCGAGAGTCCCCCGCGGATCGTCCTCGCCGGTCCCCCCAATGCCGGGAAATCCACCCTCTTCAACGCTTGGGTGGATTCCGAGCGGGTCACGGTGAGTCCGCGCCCGGGCACGACCCGAGATGCGGTCGAGGCGGGGATCCTGCTCGGAGAGGGGGATTCCGCCTTCGAGGCGGTCCTGGTCGATACCGCGGGTTTGGGAGGGCTCCCCGGATGCCTCGAGCAGGCCGCCGAGGCCGCTACGCGCGCCGAGCTGGACCGCTCTTGGCGCATCCTCTGGGTGTTGGATGCCACGCGGGCTCCGGGTTCGGTGCTGCGGCGGGAATGGGAGACCCGTCCGCAGCCCGGTCTCCGACTCCTGCACCGGAGCGATCTGCCCTCCGCATGGGATCCGCAGGAGTCCGACTTCCTGCGTGGCTCGGTACTCCGCGAGGGGAAGGCGCTGATCCGGCGCTTGGAGAAGGCCCTCCTGGCCACCTTGCCTCCCGTCCCCGAGGTGGGGCAGGTCATCGTACTCGGCGCGGATCGCCGGGCCACTCTCCGCCAGCTGGCCCAGTTCCCTGGCGTCCCCTCCGCCGGGGATCCTTGACGGACCTTTCCGGACCGACTTCCGGGTATCCTGACCCACTGCCATGCCGCTTCTGACCGTCCTGGAAGGCCTGCACTCGGCCGAGGCCTACAATCCGGCCTTTCTCGTAGGATTCCTGGAACGGGTCCGTGAGGTGGCTCGGCATCCGGAGTCCTACCGCGATTCCCTCCGGGGACGCCTGATCGCCACGGTCTTCGAGGAACCCTCGACCCGCACCCGGCTCTCCTTCGAAGCCGCCGCCCAACGTCTCGGCGCCGGGTTGCTGTCGGTGGCCGACCCCAAGACCAGTTCCCGGGTCAAGGGGGAGTCCCTTTCCGATTCGGCCCGCGTGATCGGGTCCTACGCCGACCTCCTGGTCTGGCGGCACCCCTGCGACGGGGCCAGCAGACTGGTTTCCCGCTGCGCGGGCATTCCGGTGATCAATGCTGGGGACGGCCGCCTGGGTCATCCCACCCAGACCCTGGTGGACCTCGCCACGCTGGCCGAGTCCTGGGATGGCTTCGCGGGGCGCACCGTGGGTTTGATGGGGGATCTGGCCCATGGCCGTACGGCTCGCTCCCTGGCCTGGGGATTGACCATGCTCGGGGCCCGGGTCCTCCTGCTCCCGGCTCCGGGTCTGGACTGGGAGAGCGGCTTCGAAGAGCGCGTCCGAGTACGCAGCGGCTATCGCCTCGGTCGAGTCGAGCACCCTCTGCTGCGGGCCTGGACGGGGGTGGAGAGCGCCCGGTTGCTGGAGCCCAGGGGGCTGCTTCAAGGGCGGCTCTTCGACGACGGGGCTTCCCGTTTGGAACGCCTCGACGCCCTCTACCTGACCCGGTTGCAGCGGGAGCGCGGTGCCGCGGCCGAAGGCAAGGGTTACGTCGGCCTGCGCCCGGAACAGCTCCGGGATCCCCTCCTTCGCGACTGCCTGTTCCTCCACCCGCTGCCCCGTCGTGAGGAGATCCCGCCCGAGATCGACGACGATCCCCGGGCCCGCTATTTCGAGCAGGCGCGGTTGGGACCCGTGGTGCGGATGACCCTCTTCCTCGCCATGCTCCAGGCCGCTTCGTGGGAGCTTCCCCCCTTGACCGCCCTTCCGGCGGGCAATCCGGATCACCCCCTCGGCGTATGCCCGAACGCGAATTGCATCACCCGGGCGGAAGGCCTTCCCTCTCCTTGGCGCCTCGCGGGTGGGGAACAGCGGATCTTCCTCTGCGCCTATTGCGATGCACGCCTTCCCGTCGAGTACGTGGGTTGTCGTTCCAGTCGCAAATTCCACCCGATCCACTCCCCTGCGGTCCTCCAGATCCGCCCCGAGAATCTTCGGCCCTTCCGAGAGCGTGACGCGGCACGGGCCGAGGGCTATATTTGGGGCGGAGGTTGATCCCGTCCCGGATCCCTTTTCGTTCGTGCGAAAATGAACACCTCCTGGGCGCGGCCGCCCGGTCCCACCGGTGGCTCGTCCGCTTCCCCCCCTGGAACGGCATTTGCCCAAGGCTTCTTGCCGTCTTTCCCCGGACTCCCCCCTAGGATGTCCGTTCCGGAATCCCCGGGTACCCGCCCGGTCCGGCCCTGGACCATCAGCATGGATACTTCGAGCGTGAAGATGACCACCCACCATTCCCGTTTCCTTCCCTTGACGGCGTTGCTCCTCGGCCTCGCCTCGGGTGGGTGTTTCAATTCCGGGCAGTCGGTCGGAAACTCCTTCGGGACCACCACTCAGTTCGAATTGGTCGGCATGGATTGGGGTCGCTTGGTGGACGTGACGGACGTCAACGACGAACTCGTCGGAACCGATGTCCTGATCTCCGACTCGCTCGCGATCGACGGCCTGAACTATGAGATGTCGGTGAACCCGGTCACCGAGCTGGACACGCTGAAGATCCTCCAGCCCAAGGGAACGAGTGCCTTCCAGGCCCTCTTGACCGCGGCCAAGGCCAACATCGCCTCGGTGGACCCCAAGGGACCGAACGACCCCCCCGATTACACGTTGGTCCCTCGCAACGCGGCCATTCGGCTCCGTTTCACCCAGCCGGTGGATCCTTCCACGGTCAACGCCAGTTCGATCCAGGTGTTCAGTGGGGATCCCGAGGTCGATCAGTTCACGGTCCGCTACGTGGTTCAGAACGACCTCGCGGCCAACACCGGAGCGGTGATCGTCGATCCCACGATCAGTGCCCGGCAATCCGCGGATCTCAATCTTCCCCCCAATCCGGTGGGTTTCCCGGTTTCCCTCGACGCGGTCAACGACAACCTGAAGCTGCGGATCCCCACCAAGGAGGACCTCCTCTTCGGACAAGCCACGGTTCTCAAGAGTCTGGGTTCGGGGCGCAGGATCCACCCCGTCAACGGCGAGCCCACGGAGACCTCCCCGGGTGGGGATCCGGTCCTGGTCCGAGTCCTGCGTACCGGCAACGAACAAGATCCCTTCAACGGCTTCCTGGAGGATCTGGTTCGTCCTCGGCTGATCGGCGTCCAGGACGTCACCGTCGACTCGATCGCCGCTCCCCTCGGTTCCGCCGCCCCCGACCGCCAGCTCACCTACTCCGTGAATGCGGTCTACTGCCAGGCCTTGACCCCCAAGCCGGGAGACGTTTTCGAATTCACCGGTTCCGTCTTCCTGGTCTCCCGCGTCCTCGACTCCGGCAACCCCTTGGCTCTGGTGGTCGAGGGCAAGATCCTGGATGGTGATCCCGCCACGAACCTCTTGCCGGGTGGTCCTGGGCTGGCCGTTTCCGGGCGTTTGAACACGGCCTATACCGCGGCGGACTCCTCGATCCAGGTCTGCTATGTCTCCATCCTTCCCAAACCGGTGTACACCCCCGGGCAACCGTTGGCCGTGGATCCCCTGACCACGACCTTGACCATCACCTTCTCGGAGGCGATCGATCCCTTGACGGTCACCTCGATGGGAACTTTCGTGCTCACCGCCTTCGAGCAGACCACGGGCTTCGGGGATGAAACCCTCTATTTCCGGCATCCCACTTTCGGGACGGAGACCGTGGCCCACTACATCGACCGTCAGCGGGGGTACGACCTCCGGGTGGACAGCGGGGGCACCTCCTCCGCTTCCGAATTCGGTGGTCGCCTCCTGTTCGGCCCCGTCGAGCCCGATTCGGGGGGCAGGAGCTTCACCTTGACGCCTTCCGGGGGATTTTCCGATCCCAACGGCGATCCTTTCCTCCAGTTCGCGGTGGCGGTGCGGAACGGTCCGGACGGCATCCGGGATCTCGCGGGGAATCCGGTGGACTTCACGGGCTTCGTGGCCGGGACGCCGCTTCCCGGTGTTCCTCCCGAGGCCCAGATCGGAGTCTCCGGGACTCCCCCCGCCTCCAAGTACTTCAGCCTCCGCGGGCTGGGTGTGGACGAGAACAACGACGGGTTGGCGGAATACAGTGGCAACCTGGGCTACACCCCTGGAGAACTCACCGGTCGGCCCGCGACCCACTTCTCACTGGACGCGGACAACTCCAATAGTTTCATCAGTGCGCAGGCCCAGATCCCTTCCC